>NZ_SLTL01000080.1:0-2474 GCF_014858585.1 Paenibacillus sp. 23TSA30-6
GTCGTCGTCAGGGAAGATCAAGAAGGTCAGAAAGCTTTGTGCGCTTATTATACAGCGGAAGAAGGCTTGACGGCGGCGGACCTGAAGCGGGCGATTGCCAGCGAGCTGCCGGGGTACATGATCCCGTCGTACTTCGTGGAGCTGGAGCGCCTGCCTCTGACGCCGAACGGAAAGATCGACCGGAAGGCGCTGCCGGCACCGGAAGGGGGAGCAGGCGGAGGCCGCGAATACGTGGCGCCGCGCACCGAACTTGAGGCGAAGCTGGCCGCCATTTGGCAGGATGTGCTTGTTCGGGAGAAGGCGGTAGGAGTAACGGACAACTTCTTCGACCTCGGCGGACACTCCCTGCGGGCGACGACGCTTGTCAGCAAAATGCATAAGGAGCTAGGCGTTGAATTCCCGCTTCGCGACGTATTCCGCTACTCGACGGTTGAGGAAATGGCCGCGGCTATGGAGCGGCTGGAGATCGGCTCGTTCACGGCTATTCCGGCTGCGGAACCTAGCGAGTATTATCCGCTCTCTTCCGCTCAGAAACGTCTCTATATCTTGAACCAGCTGGAAGGAGCCGAGCTGAGCTACAACATACCGGGAGCTATGCTGCTCGAAGGGGAGCTCGACCGGCAGCGGTTTGAAGAAGCGTTTCGCGGGCTCGTAGCTCGTCATGAAACGCTGCGTACCGGCTTTGAGATGGTAAAAGGCGAAGCGGTTCAGCGGATTTACGAAGAAGCCGCCTTCCAGGTGGAATATGTGCAGATCAGCGGGGAGCAGGCGGAAGAAACGGTGCGCCAATTCGTTCGTCCGTTTGATCTAGCGAAGCCGCCACTTCTGCGGGTAGGCCTTGCCGAACTGGCGCCGGACCGGCATATTCTGATGTTCGATACGCATCATATCGTATCTGACGGCGTTTCGATTGACGTACTGATCGAAGAGTTCGTCCGCTTGTACAGCGGGGAGCAGTTGGAGCCGCTCCGCATTCAGTACAAAGATTATGCGGTATGGCAGCAATCGGACGAGCAGAAAGCTCAGCTTGCCAAGCAGGAAGCCTACTGGCTCGACATGTTCCGCGGAGAGCTGCCGGTTTTGGAATTGCCGACGGACTATCCGCGCCCGGCTATGCAGAGCTACGAGGGCCGCACGCTGCAATTGTTTATGCATAGCGAGAAAAGCGAGGGTCTGAAACGACTTGCAGCCGAGAACGGCGCAACGCTTTACATGGTTCTGCTTGCTGGTTATACAATATTATTGCAGAAATATACAGGGCAAGAAGACGTGGTGGTCGGTACGCCGATTGCGGGAAGAAATCACAGCGACGTTCAGCCACTGATCGGGATGTTCGTCAATACCCTGGCCATCCGCAGTTATCCGGCTGCCGGTAAGACGTTCCTTGACTACTTGAAGGAAATCAAGGAGACGACGCTGGGCGCTTTTGAACATCAGAATTATCCGTTTGAGGAACTGGTGGATAAGGTGAACGTGACTCGTGATTTACGCCGCAATCCGCTGTTCGATACGATGTTTGCTTTGCAGAATACAGAGAATTTGGAAATCCAGCTTCCCCGACTCCATTTGTCGACGTATGCCAGCGAAGAAATTGTTTCTAAATTCGATCTCAGCTTGGACGTCACGGAGATCGAGGAAGGCTTGGAATATCTGTTTGAATACGCCACTGCTCTTTATAAAACCGAAACGGTGGAGAAATTGGCCGCTCACTACTTGCAGCTGCTTGAATCCATTCTCCGCAACCCGTCGGCGACTATTGCCGAGCTGGGCATTTTGACACCGGCGGAAAAAGAGCAAATTCTCGGCGCGTTTAACCCGGCGCAGCCGGAAGCGGCTCCTGCGACCGCGTTCCACCGGCTGTTTGAGGAACAGGCGGAGCGCACGCCGGAAGAGGCGGCCGTCGTGTACGAGAACGACCGGCTGACGTATGCGGAGCTGAACGAGCGGGCGAACCGCTTGGCGGCTACGCTGCGCGCAAGCGGCATCGGCCGGGAGTCGATCGTCGGCATTCTCGCCGAGCGTTCGGTGGACTTGCTGGTGGCCGTGCTGGCCGTCTGGAAAGCGGGCGGGGCGTATGTGCCGCTCGACCCGGATTATCCGGTGGACCGCGTGCGGTTCATGCTTGAAGACAGCGGAGCGAAGGTACTGCTGACGCAAACGCCGCTGCGAGAGCGTGCCGAAGCCTGGCTCGACGAAGAGGAGCTGGCGCTGGCGGCGGTGCTGTACCTGGACGACGAAGCGTCGTACAGCGAGGAGCGGGCGAATGCGTCGGTTGTCTCCGGCATTGTCTCCGGCAAGCTGACGGATGCTGTGGACGACGGCGATGAGAGCCATCAGAATGTTGGCACCGACAGCTTCCATGAAGCCCGTCCGGAGGATCTGGCGTACGTGATCTATACGTCGGGAACGACGGGCAAGCCGAAGGGCGTGATGATCGAGCACCGCAGCCTGGTGAACACGGCGGCGGGCTACCG
>NZ_SLTL01000081.1:0-2210 GCF_014858585.1 Paenibacillus sp. 23TSA30-6
AGGGTTCCGACAAACATCCCAATGATGGGCTCCAGATCGGCATGTGGGCGTCCCGCAATTGGGGTGCCAACAATGATATCTTCCTGCCCTGTATATTGATATAGTAACGCTGTATAGGCCGCTAATAACACCATGTACAGCGTCGAACCTGTCTGTGCTGCCAGTTCTTTTAAGCGCTCGCTAACTTCACGCTCCAATCTGAATACAACCGTGTCGCCTGCTGTGCTCCGTACCGCCGGACGGGCAAAATCGGTTGGCAGGTTCAGCACAGGCAGATTGCCCCGGAAAGTATTGAGCCAATACGCTTCCTGACCTTCCATCCAATCCTGTTGCGCTTCACTTTGCTGCCATACGGCATAATCTTTGTATTGAATCCGTAGCGGTGGCAGCTCTTCATCGCTGTATAAGCGAGCAAATTCGCGAGTCAACACGCCCGTCGACACACCGTCCGAGATGATATGGTGCATATCGAGCATCAGCAAATACTGCGGCTCTTCTTCTATTCCCTGTACGCCCAAATCGATCAGGGCAACCCGCAGCAACGGAGCGGCTTGCAGATCAAATGGACGTACAAAGCTTTGGATCATTTCTTGTACTTCCTTGCTCACAAGCTGCTCAGTCACCGATGCATACCGTTCCTGCACTGCATCACGATGTAACACTTTCACATCGGTTTGTCGATCTGCTGCTGTATAAGCTACGACATGTCCCACCTGCACCTTCGCATACTCCAACTCGAACGATACGGTATCCTGAATCTGCTGCTTCGGCTCGTTATTTATCATTTCAAAGCGGGTACGGAGTGTTGAATGGCGTGAGATCAATTGACAGAATACTTCTTCCATCCGCTTCACATCCAGCGGGCCGCTTACCCGGAACATAACAGGCATGTTGTAGTTTACATCGTCAGGGTCAAGCTGGTGCAATACGTACATCCGCTTTTGCGCGGAGGACAGCGGATAAAAAGTTCGTTCTTCCGTCACCGGAATCAATGCATACTTCATCTGTTCCAAACTTTCAATCACTACAGCCAGCTGTTCAATCGTTGGAGCTTCGAAAATACTGCGTAACGACAGGGATTTATTCAGTTCTTTGTGAATCTTTGAAGTCAAGGTAGTTGCCCGCAGTGAGTGACCACCAATCTCGAAAAAGTTCTCTTTCACGCCGACTTGCTTCAGGCCCAATACATCCTGCCAAATTTGGGTCAGCTTCGATTCCATTGGCGTTCGCGGTGCGAAATAATCCGTTCTGCTTTGCAGATTATCTTCCAATGCTGGCAATGCTTTGCGGTCGATTTTGCCATTCGGACTTAATGGCATCTGCTCCAATTGTATAAAGTATGATGGCACCATATAGCTTGGCAGCTCTCGGCCCAGTTCGCTTCTCAGCTCGCTTGCGCCAATTTCTTGCCCGGCGACGTAGTACGCCACCATTTGCTTTTGCCCTGTTTCATCTGCTTGAGCAATGACCGTTACTTCCCGTACAAAATCAACTTGCAGCAGCTTCGACTCAACCTCACTCAGTTCAATTCGATACCCGCGGATTTTCACCTGATGGTCGATTCGGCCGATAAACTCCAGATTTCCATCCGCTTTCCAGCGGGCGAGGTCCCCGGTTTTGTACATTCGTGTTCCTGTTGAAAATGGATTATCTACAAATTTGTCCGCCGTCAATTCCGCGCGATTCCAATAGCCACGGGCCAAACCTTCCCCTGCAATGCATAGCTCGCCTGGTACACCGATCGGCTGTAATTCACCCTTTGCGTTAATGACATAAATTTGCGTATTTGCGATAGGGCGTCCAATGTCAATCTGTTTGGCCTGGGTAAGTTCCTGTACTGCTGACCACACCGTCGTTTCTGTAGGTCCGTACATGTTATAAATGCGGGGACCGTTCAATTTTTGCAAGGCCTCCAGCAGCTTGGGTGGAAGCGCTTCTCCCCCCACCATAATCTCCTGTACACCTTGCAGCGCACGAGAGCCTTCCTCATGACCCAGCAGCATTTGCAGCCGGGATGGCGTCATTTGCAGCATGTCAATGTGATGTGCTGTAATCAGCTCGCCAAGTGCCTGAGGATTGACCTGATGACGGTGGTCACCAAGTACAACGGTCATTCCGCCCAGCAACGGCAGGATCGTTTCCAATACGAAAATATCGAACGAAATGGTGGTTAGCGATAAAATCGTTTTGTCCGCTGCAAAGTCGATCAC
>NZ_SLTL01000082.1:0-1899 GCF_014858585.1 Paenibacillus sp. 23TSA30-6
TTTATGTGCGCCCGGCATGGGCGATAACTTGGCGGTGAAAGTCCGCTACAGGCTTGGCAGTAGGAACTGTTAGCCAAAGGCAAGGGTGTCCGCCGCGAGGCGGAATCTGAAGGAAGCCGGAGGCAAACCCTCGGTCTGACGAACAGAAATCACATAGAAGGCATGCTGGGACGGACGAGCTTGCATAACAAAGCGAAGTCTAATACTGCCCGAATCCCAGGATGTAAATGTGGCAGATGGATGAGGGGAAGGTTATCGCTCTTACCCAGGGAGATCTCACAGACGTCAAGTAGGAAAAAAAATCCGAAAGACGGAGTAAAGCTTGCTGTGAGAAGTCAGCAGAGGCCATAGTACCGGGAAGTTTTTTTTCGGGAAGGGCCGAACAATCGTAAGTCTTGAGTACATACAGGAAGGAGAATCGGCGCAATGAAAGCAGAATACCGAAAGGGCTGCCTGCAAAGGGATAGCGTGGAACGCAAAGAGTACGCGGGAGTGCGGAGCGCCGGTAGTCGGGAACGTAGAGAAAAAGGCGGTGCAACAGACCTGCTGGAGCAGATTCTGGACAGAGACAATCTGAACCGAGCCTACAAGCAGGTCAAACGCAACCATGGAGCGCCTGGAATCGACGGAATGACCGTAGAAGAGGCGCTGCCCTGGCTGCAGGAACATAGAGATGAGCTTTTGCAAAGCATCTGGGAAGGCCGATACAAGCCAAGCCCGGTACGGCGCAAAGAAATTCCCAAACCAGATGGAAGCGGAGTACGGAAGCTTGGCATCCCCACGGTCGTGGACCGGGTGATTCAGCAGGCGATTGCCCAGCAGATGCACCCACTGTTTGAACCGCTCTTTTCGGAGGGGAGCTACGGCTACCGCCCAGGGCGGAGCGCGCAGCAGGCCATCCGCAAGGTGAAAGAGTATGCACAGCAGGGCTACGTCCACGCGGTAGAAATCGACCTCTCCAAATACTTTGACACACTGAACCATGAACTGCTGATGAATCTCTTGCGCAGACAAATCCAGGATAGACGTGTAACCGATCTGATTAAAAAGTACCTGAAAAGCGGAGTGATGGAAAACGGAGTACGCCGCGAAACGAAAGAGGGTTCCCCTCAGGGAGGTCCTCTGTCGCCGCTTTTGGCGAACATCTACCTGAACGAATTTGACCAGGAGATGAGAAGCCGGGGAGTGAACGTCATCCGCTATGCAGATGACATTGTGGTGCTGGTCAAAAGCAAACGGGCAGCAACGCGTCTTCTGGAGTCCTGCGGGAAGTATCTGGAGAACCAACTGAGACTCCAGATGAATACGGGGAAAAGCAAGGTCGTTAGCGTGGTGGCCCGAAAGCATTTCAAATTCCTTGGCTTTGCCTTAGGAAAGAACGGAAGTGGCGTGTATATACGCGCTCATGGGCAAACGCTGGTAAAAGCAAAGAAGAGGCTGAAAGAACTCACAAGCCGTAGTCAGGGCAGAAATGTTCGCCAAATCATGGAGAAGGTGAAAGTCTACATTCGGGGATGGATTGGCTACTATTACGTAGCCGACATGAAACGGATATTGCAAAGCTGGAGTGAATGGCTGCGAAGACGACTCCGAATGTACATCTGGAAACAGTGGAAGAAGCCGAGAACAAAGGTACAAAACCTGCGCAAACTGGGGATACCGGAATGGCAGGCGTACCCGTGGGGAAACTCCCGCCTTGGATACTGGCGCATCGCCGGAAGCCCGGTGCTGTCTCGTTCCATAACAAACGAAAAGCTCGTACAGGTAGGATATTATGACTTTCCTGCGCAATACGAGCGTCTACGTAAAATGCACTTAAGCGGTTGAACCGCCGTATACCGAACGGTACGTACGGTGGTGTGAGAGGTCGGCTACTCAGTTAATGGGTAGCCTCCTACT
>NZ_SLTL01000083.1:0-1851 GCF_014858585.1 Paenibacillus sp. 23TSA30-6
CCTGTTTTGTGACTAGAGCCTGAACTAAATCTGTTGTAAAATGATTCATAGGGAAGACCTCTCTCTGAATTGTTGTGTGGTAACTCAATTCTACTAGAAAAGGTCTTCCTTTTTCTATTTACACAATATATTTTACGCTCTCTACGAGAAACATCAGGATAAAAATGATTATAAAAGCTAACACATTATTGATATGTAAATGATCCACAATCATCCACATGACAATGACAAATACAAATGCGACAAGATTTCTTATATTCCAGATCATATAGCTTCCTCTTTTCATACTGTTGAACATGTTGATTTGTCTTATCAGAGTTAATTCAACAAATTTGAATGTAATTCCTTCTTTTCCCTATAAGTAGTAGCTATATGGCCATCATCAAAAAAAGGGAACAGCCAACTATCGACCATTCCCCATATGTATCAGCTTCCCCTTCCAATTCAGCCTCGTAAAACAATTCGATATCCTCAATCACCTTCTGAATCAACTCATTGTCCTCTTTAGCCTCCTTATCCCCTAGCACATTTACCTTTTCGGCTTGCATGCCTTTTAGAAATCGAATTACCATCTTCACTTTTGCCTTACCCAATTGGATCACCCTTTCGGTTTAGTCAGCACATGATACCTCTGACCTTGCCGACTCAGCAACAACTTCATGATAGCCAAATCGCTTACCTTCCCGATCTCCAGAATCAACCCGTCTTCGTCAATTAAAATCGTCATCATTTTTTCAACGTCTCTTTTCGCATCACCATAAATCACATTGCAGTTCTTAAATGCATAACCTGTCTTCATCGTTTCTCCCTCCTGTTTACGCTCATACTATTTAATAATGAATTATACATTCATTTTTGAGGAAAAAAAATATGGGGACTGCCTTGATGCAAAAAAAAAAAAGATGGACCGTCCCGCAAATAATCATCCCTACTTGTCGACAATTATTCATTCAAGCTTTTTAGTCCATGCAGTCTGTATAGGCTAAGTGCCTCAAAAATCCGTTTCCGGCTATCGACGCTCATATCCCTCTTCAATAAATCCAAAATCATATTGATGACATTATTGGCAATGATGTTCAGCAAAATCATATTTTCATCGCTTCCGATTTCATACCTTTTATAAGTGTTTTTCAAATAGGGCTTCTTGGTTTCAATCATCAGATCGACCAGTTCGTTTTTTGCATTGCTGTAAATCGTCCCTTTATTTTTTTCGAAAATAATGACGATCTGCATGCTATATTGAGTTAGTAGGTTGATTTGCTCCTGAACAATGGCCGATTTTTTTTCGTTATTGCTTTCTTCAAAAAAAGTCTGGTTATCGATATGAATGCTTTCCACTAACACATTCTTCAAATAATCCACCAAAGACGGCGGAACAACCGAAAAAAATAACTCCTTTTTATTTTTAAAATAAGTATAAATATTTCCGACAGAAATTTGGATTTCATCCGCAATATCGCTCATTTTGGCATCTACAAAGCCTTTTCGAAAAAATACCTTTAAAGCGGCTGATTCAATTTCTTTTTTCACTTCATCTTTTTTCGCCTGTATAATGAACACCCTCAATCAATAATGAATAATCCATTCATTTTTAGTGTAGTTCAGTGGCTTAGATTTGTCAAACCGGAGCAAAACAACGACATTATTATTTTCAGAATATAGCCGAATATAAAAAAACAGGGAAAAGACATGATGGAAGCGGGTTTGCCCCGTTCTCCATTCAACCTTTTCCCCGATTTTTTTCAAGTCTCTATCATGGCTTCAGTGAGAACAACCCTGACATGACGTGCCCCCATCAAGTTATTTATTTTCATAGAGTGCTACGCCGTAGTTCATAAAAATACTGCACAA
>NZ_SLTL01000084.1:0-1799 GCF_014858585.1 Paenibacillus sp. 23TSA30-6
CTCCCACTATAAATTAATGTTTTCTCGTGTTTCCTCACTCGTTCTTCGATTTTCAATCCTTGACTGATGGAGAGCTGGTGAAGTCATGTAAGGATGACATTATTTTCTGGTAGAGCCGGTGGCAGGAATAGAGATTGGGGGGGATTTTTCCCCAACCCACGGATACTTTCAATGATCGCACCCTGGATATCCACATCTTACTCTTGACGGCTTACCCTCCCATGTCACGCGGGGTCTTTGCCCTTACATCCCTTCGTTCGGCCTCTCAAGAGGTGGACGCCGTTTCTTGCTCCTTTACGGGGTCGTTGCCCTTATGGAAATGATTCCTACGGCTGCTCCGTGCTTCCTTTGTCTTGGCTCATTCCGATGAGAAACATGAATTCGGTTTTTCTTAAGCCGCCATCTGTAACTGAGCCTGTCGTACTGGCCCTAAAACATCGTTTGCATTGTACGGTAGTTGCTTGGTGCCGAGCGTATGCAGGACGCGAATCAGCTTCCCACACAAGGCGACAATGGATTGCTTTTTCTTCAACGGATTTTGACTTCGTTTGGTGAAATACTGGTGCAGTGCCTTAAACTCAGCGTTCTTTGCTACCATGGGCATCACCGCCCGGAACAGCAGAGCTCTTAGCCTTGCGCGTCCACGTTTGGTAATGCTGGATTTGCCTTTTTTCTTTCCTGAACTGTTCTCTTTGAGATTCAGTCCAGCCAGCCGAATAATCTGCTGTCCATGCTCATAATCGCTCAGGTTCCCCACTTCCGCTAGGAATCCCGCCAACGTCACTATAGCCACGCCTGGCACGGTAAGCATCTCTTTTGTGCCCGGAATTTGCGCCAGTAGACGTTCCACCTCGGCCAGAATCTCTTCAAGCTGTCTGGTGAACATGTCGTACTGCTCCAGAAGCGTTTGGATCTCTATTTTCGCGGCAGGCAGTCCTTTGGTCAGACCAATGGAGCTTCTCGCCGTTTCGACCAGTTGTTTAGCTCGTTTCGTCCCTACGGCTCGTTTCACATCTTTCTTCCACCGCTGAACAATAGCTTCTGCGCCTAACTCTACGATCTCACCTGGCGTAGGAAACTCGCTTAGCGTAATGAGCGAAGCTTTACCCTCCCAGTCTTTAAATACCTCCGTATATTCTGGAAAAAAGCGATCCTGCCAGTTCTGTACCCGCCTTTGCACCTGTCCGAGGTTCACCATGATCTTCTCCCGAAGATTCATGAGAATCCGCAAATCCGCGTAGATACTCGTTGGCAATTTCGGTTCGCTGTACTTCCCGTTCCGCACCAAGTCGGCAATGACTTTTGCATCTTTATAGTCGTTTTTCGTCGGTGAGTTGTCTTCCAATTCTTTGCTTTTGTGTACATGATGCGGATTGACTATGACCAAAGGAATGCCGTGCTGTCCCAAATACTCAGCCAGGTTAAACCAGTAGTGTCCGGTGGGCTCGATGCCGAAGAGGACGTCGCTCTTGGCATGTTCCCGCTGAAGCTCCTTCATCCACTGAACCAGTTGCTCGAGTCCGGTGCGGGTATTGGAGAACGCACAATCCTTTCCGAGTTCAATCCCCCGGAAGTCGATGGCACGGGCCACATGGGTTTCTTTCGCAATATCTGCACCTATAACAAGGGTCTTGTCGGAAATTCGTGTAATCCGTTGATTCTGCTTCTTCGATTGTTTATACTTCATAATGAGCGTCCTCCTTTTAATTCGGGCATGAATGTGACTGCATTCCAGACCCAGCATACAGGAGGCGCTTTTTTGTTTCAAACCTCAAATTAATTCATTACAGGAATGGCTC
>NZ_SLTL01000085.1:0-1699 GCF_014858585.1 Paenibacillus sp. 23TSA30-6
TGGCAGGAGGTGCTGGGGCTTGCGAAGGAGATTGGCGTTCACGACAACTTCTTCGACATCGGCGGCCACTCCCTGCGGGCGACGACGCTGGTCAGCAAGATTCATAAAGAGTTGAACGTGGATCTGCCGCTGCGCGACGTGTTCCGCCATTCCACGATCGAGAGCATGGCGGCCGCCATTTCCCGGCTGGATGAGCAGACATTCGTTGCCATTCCGGTGGCGGATGACCGAGAGGTGTACCCGCAATCTTTTGCTCAAAAACGTCTCTTTATCCTGAATCAACTGGAAGGCGCGGAGCTTAGCTACAACATGCCGGAAGCGATGCTGCTGGAGGGTGCTTTGGACCGGGCAAGGTTCGAAGAAGCGTTCCGTAAGCTCGTGGCGCGGCATGAAATGCTGCGCACCGGGTTCGAAATGGTGGATGGCGAAGCATCGCAGCGGTTTTACCAGGACGTGAATTTTGCCGTGGAGTTCTATCGAGCGGATGAGCAAGAGGCCGAAGAGACGGTTCGCCGTTTCGTCCGTCCGTTTGACTTGGCGAAGCCTCCGCTGCTGAGGGTAGGCCTTGTCGAGCTGGCTCCGGAACGCCATATTCTAATGTACGACATGCATCATATTATTTCCGACGGCGTCTCGATGGAAATCTTTGTTGAAGAATTCGTCCGCTTGTACGGCGGCGAGCAATTGGAGCCTCTGCGCATTCAGTACAAAGACTACACCGTTTGGCAGCATTCGCAGGAGCAGAAGGAACGGCTTCAGCGTCAGGAGGCGTACTGGCTGGACATGTTCCAAGGCGAGCTTCCGGTGCTGGAAATGCCGACCGACTATCCGCGTCCGGCCGTGCAGAGCTACGAAGGCCAAACGCTGGAGTTTTTCTTTGACGCTTCGAAAACCGACGGCCTGAAGCAGCTGGCCTCGGAAACGGGCACGACGCTGTTTATGGTGCTGCTTGCGGCGTATAACGTCCTTCTGCATAAATATTCAGGTCAGGAAGACTTGATCGTCGGTACGCCGATTGCCGGAAGGAATCATGGAGATGTGCAGCCGTTGATCGGGATTTTCTTAAACACGCTGGCTATCCGCAGTTATCCGGCTTCGGAGAAGACATTCCTGTCATACCTGAACGAAGTCAAAGAAACGACCCTCCACGCCTTCGAGCATCAAAACTATCCGTTCGAAGAATTGGTGGACAAGGTGCAAGTCACCCGTGATTTAAGCCGCAATCCGCTCTTCGACACGCTGTTTACGATGCAGAATACGGAGAACGAGGAATTTGAGCTGGAAGGGCTTCGCCTGATTCCTTATCCGAGCGCACTGGATACCGCGAAGTTTGATATCAGCTTGGATGTGGGCGAGGAGAACGGCGGCTTGGATTACAGCTTCGAATATGCGACGGCTCTCTACAAAAGGGAGACGATCGAACGGCTGGCGAAACATTACGAGCAGCTGCTCGTAACGATCGTAAGCCGTCCGGATGCGAAGATCGCCGAGCTGAACTTGCTGACGGCAGAGGAAAAAGAACAAATTCTCGGCGCGTTCAACCCGGCGCAGCCGGAAGCGGCTCCTGTGGCGGCGTTCCACCGGCTGTTCGAGGAACAGGCGGAGCGCACGCCGGAAGCGGAGGCCGTCGTGTACGAGAACGACCGGCTTACGTATGCGGAGCTGAACGAGCGGGCGAACCGCTTGGCGGCCACGCTGC
>NZ_SLTL01000087.1:0-1548 GCF_014858585.1 Paenibacillus sp. 23TSA30-6
TGCGGCAAAAGAGTATTGGAGCAGCTATTTGGCGGGCTTTGAACAGCAGACTTTGTTACCTGGCTCGGATGCTTCATCAAATGATCAAGCCGTGGACAGCAGGGAAAATGCTCCATCCACTACAGCTAGTGAAACCAGCGAATATATTTCTGAAAAAATAACGGTGGAGCTGGATCAAACATGGAGCGAAGCCATGTACCGGATTGCGAAGCAGCAGCAGGTGACGATTAATACGCTGATGCAAAGCGTGTGGGGCGTTATTTTGCAGAAATATAACAACAATGAGGATGTTATTTTCGGTAGTGTCGTATCTGGACGTCCGACGGATATTGTCGGTGTAGAGAATATGATCGGCTTGTTCATTAATACGATACCGGTTCGGATTCAAAGTGAACGGAATGCCACTTTTGTGGAGGTTATGCGGAAAACGCAGGAGCAGGCACTGGCCTCGGGAGTATACGACAGTTTCCCGCTGTATGAGATTCAGGCGCTGACTGAGCAGAAGCAAAATCTGATTAACCACATTATGGTATTTGAGAATTACCCGGTAGAGCAGCAGGTGGAGCAGCTTGGCGAAGTTCGTCCGTCCGCTTTTGAGATTACGAATGTAGAGGTCGTGGAACAGACCAATTATGATCTGGACTTGATTGTGATGCCGGATGAAGTCTTCAGCATCATGTTCAGATATAACGCTAATGTGTACGATCGGGCTACCGTGGAGCGTATGCAGGGACATGTGCTGCACGTTATCAAGCAAATTGTGGACAATCCGCATATCCGTGTGAATGAGCTGGCATTGGTAACACCGGAAGAACAAGCGCAGATTGTTCAGGTTTGGGGAGCTACGGCGGCAGCTTATCCGCAGGATCAGACGTTAAGTGCGCTGTTCGAGGAGCAGGCGGCACGAACACCGGATCAGGTGGCAGTGATATTTGGTTCAGAGGAATTAACCTACGGTGAACTGAACGAGCGGACCAACCGTCTTGCACGCACCCTGCGTGCGGAAGGCGTTGAACCGGATCAGCCGGTGGGCATTCTGGTACACCGCTCGCTGGAAATGATCGTAGGCATCTATGCGATCCTCAAGGCAGGCGGAGCCTACGTGCCGATTGACCCGGAATATCCGGCGGACCGTATCCGTTTCATGCTGGAGGACTCGGGAGCGAAGCTGGTGCTGACGCAATCGCATTTGGCCAAGCAGGCGTCGCTGAGCTTCGACGGCAAGGTGCTGGTGCTGGACAGCGAAGAAATTTACCAAGAAGACGGCTCGAATCTGGAGCCGTTAGCTGGTCCGCACCATGTAGCCTATGTCATCTACACCTCCGGCTCCACTGGAAAACCGAAGGGCGTTATGGTCGAACACCATTCCGTGCTGAACCGGATTTTGTGGATGCACGACCGTTACGGCTTGAGTGCAGAGGATACGATCCTGCAAAAGACCGCCTTCACCTTCGACGTGTCGGTGTGGGAACTGTTCTGGTGGTCGGTGGTCGGCTCGAAGGTGAGTCTGCTGTCGGTTGGCGGGGAAAAGAATCCGGAGGACATCAT
>NZ_SLTL01000088.1:0-1548 GCF_014858585.1 Paenibacillus sp. 23TSA30-6
TGCGGCAAAAGAGTATTGGAGCAGCTATTTGGCGGGCTTTGAACAGCAGACTTTGTTACCTGGCTCGGATGCTTCATTGAAAGATCAAGCCGTGGACAGCAGGGAAAATGCTCCATCCACTACAGCTAGTGAAACCAGCGAATATATTTCTGAAAAAGTAACGATAGAGCTGAATAGCACTTGGAGCGAAGCGATGTACCGGATTGCGAAGCAGCAGCAGGTAACGATTAATACGTTGATGCAGAGCGTGTGGGGCCTCATTTTGCAGAAATATAACAACAATGAGGATGTTATTTTCGGTAGTGTCGTATCCGGACGTCCGACGGATATTGCTGGTGTAGAACATATGATCGGTTTGTTCATTAATACAATACCGGTTCGGATTCAAAGTGAACGGAATGCCACTTTTGTAGAAATCATGCGGAAAACGCAGGAGCAGGCACTGGCTTCGGGAGCATACGACAGCTTCCCATTGTATGAAATTCAGGCGCTGACGGAGCAGAAGCAGAATTTAATTAACCATATTATGGTATTTGAAAACTATCCGGTAGAACAGCAGGTAGAGCAGCTTGGTGAAGTTCGTCCGTCTGCTTTTGAAATTACGAATGTAGAGGTTGTCGAGCAAACGAATTATGATCTGGACTTGATTGTGATGCCAGATGAAATCTTCCGCATCATGTTCAGATATAACGCCAATGTGTACGATCGGGCTACCGTGGAGCGTATGCAAGGACATGTATTGCATGTGATTCAGCAAATCGTGAACAATCCGCATATCCGTGTGAATGAACTGGAATTGGTGACACCGGAAGAACAAGCGCAGATTATTCAGGTTTGGGGAGATACGGCGGCAGCTTATCCGCAGAATAAGACGTTAAGTGCGTTGTTCGAGGAACAGGTAGAGCAAACTCCAGATCAGGTGGCGGTGCTGTTTGAATCGGAGACGTTGACTTACCATGAATTGAACGAGCGGGCGAATCGTCTGGCGCGGACGCTGCGTGCGGAAGGAGTTGGACCGGATCAGCCTGTGGGCATTCTGGTACAACGCTCGCTGGAAATGATCGTGGGCATCTATGCGATTCTTAAAGCGGGTGGCGCATATGTGCCGATTGATCCGGACTATCCTGCAGACCGTATCCGTTTCATGCTGGAGGACTCGGAAGCGAAGCTGGTGTTGACGCAATCGCGTTTGGTAGAGCAAGCGACGCTGAGCTTTGACGGCAAAGTGCTGGTGCTGGATAGCGGAGAAATTTACCATGAAGACGGCTCGGATTTGGAACCGTTGGCAGGACCGCGGAATGTAGCCTATGTGATCTACACCTCCGGTTCGACCGGAAAACCGAAGGGCGTTATGGTCGAGCACCATTCGGTGATCAACCGGATTTTGTGGATGCATGATCGGTACGGCTTGAGGGCGGGAGATACGATTTTGCAGAAAACCGCCTTCACGTTCGACGTGTCGGTGTGGGAGCTGTTCTGGTGGTCGGTGGTCGGCTCGAAGGTGAGTCTGCTGTCGGTTGGCGGGGAAAAGAATCCGGAGGACATCAT
>NZ_SLTL01000089.1:0-1386 GCF_014858585.1 Paenibacillus sp. 23TSA30-6
GGCTCTTCGCTCTATTGGATGGGTAACGCCGTATAGAAATAGGTTCATAGTCAAGCTTGTTTCAGTAGATTCTTAAAGAAATGGTATAAAGGGAACGGGGTAAAAATGGGTTTAGGGCCTGTGTGCTGCAAGTGCTGGAAGCCGATGTTTATTCGCGGTCATGTAGACCATAGCTATGAGATTATGGACGTTTCTGTACCCACGTGCTTTTCGTTTGGCTGCTTGCACTAATCCATTTATGCCTTCAAGCAGACCATTGGTCATCCGGCTGTGAAACCAACGCAGAATGCCTTCTTCATGTTGTTTCACGGTCTTCGCCAGATCCATCATCGCTCCCAACTGTGAGCGCCTAGCCCAGCCTAACCACTCCCGTAAATAGACGTCAGCAAAGACGTGCGGGGTCGTCCATAGTTCCTGCATGG
Source organism: Paenibacillus sp. 23TSA30-6 (assembly GCF_014858585.1). Classification (NCBI taxonomy): domain Bacteria; kingdom Bacillati; phylum Bacillota; class Bacilli; order Caryophanales; family Paenibacillaceae; genus Paenibacillus; species Paenibacillus sp. 23TSA30-6. The sequence goes on from NZ_SLTL01000089.1 coordinate 423, forward strand.
CTAATTTTAAGCGGTAGGCTCTGCCTGTTTTTAGGTTTTTGTCCTTCAGGCTTTCCAAGGTATCTCGCTGCTCTGCCTTCAAGTTCGTTTTGTTCTTTAACCATAGATATTTGGTTCGCTTGAGCCCAGGTTCTTCTTTCTGCTCGGCTTTACGCACCTCATCCACGGCTTCATTCACCATCTTCATGACGTGGAACTTATCAAAGGTCATTTCGGCTGCGGGGAACTGCTCTTCAATACCTCGAATAAAGGCGGGAGACATATCGCAGCAGATTTCCTGTATTTGTGCCGATTCTACGCCTTTTTGTAGTAAATACTGGTTGAAACGCGCTAAGGTATCTTTGCCTTTTCCTTCGGTTGCAAAAAGTACCGTTTTGGTGTCCACATCCATAAACAAGGTAATGTAGCGGTGACCCCGACGCGAGGACGTTTCGTCGATGGCGATCCGTCGAACTAAGCTGACGTCCAGTTCGGTCATGGCTCGATTGACGTAGTGATGAAAAATCCGCCACATGCGTGTGTCATGTTCTCGTAATTCACGCGCTGCTGCGTTGACGGGCATTTCAGCCATTAAACGCATGGCCCAGGTCTCAAAATCCAAGGTGAAATGCGACAACGGCCGGGACCACTTCACGGGAATCAACGTGATTTTATTACATTGTTTGCAGTCTGTTCGGGGAACCCGGGCATGTAAATAGGTTTTCCATTTCCAAATATCGAGATGGCGCCACTGTTTTTTCTCTGCATCGTAGGCCTTGCAAGGTGCTCCACAATGCGGACAGGCAAACAGGGCTCCTCGTTCAAAATCAATAAATAAGTGCCAAGCTTCTTCTTGCGGGTCATACTCAATATCAGCTAATTTCCAGGGTTCTTCAAGGTCTAACATGAACTTGAACACATCATTCATTAGATTATCCTTTTTGCTTAATGGGGTCCACATGTTCCATCCCGTCCTCTTCCTATT
>NZ_SLTL01000009.1:0-219672 GCF_014858585.1 Paenibacillus sp. 23TSA30-6
CTGAATAGGCTGCATCTCCAATCACCGTTTCCACTTTCATTCCTACCGCCTTACTTTTTTCAATCAAGGTTTGGAGTTGCTTGCCGTCGTGTTTTTCCCCGGTGGTAATTGTTGCCGCTGTTATGATTCGCTCTTCACTCATAGCGATGTGGGTTTTGTAACCAAAAAACGAGAAGTCCACACTTTTGTGACCCCTTTTGGCATCGGGATCCGCAGACGTTTGCAGATGCTCCACATCGTCGGTGACGGTTTCTTTCAATAAATTCAACGGTTCTGTAACCTTCGGCAGTCCGGTAAATCGCCCATCCTGTTCAATCACAGCGACCAGTTGCTGGCTATACTGGATTTCATCTTCTAGGACATCCGTGGCGGGTTTGGCGGGAAACTTACTTTTCATGGATTCATCCAGCGTGTAGATGGCCTTTCTGAGACGCTTGGAACGTTCCCGTAGCACGGCTTGCGGTGTTTTTTGAGTGTAGCGGGCTTGGGTATGAGTTGCGTCCACAATAATAGATTTACTGTGAATAACGCCTTTTTCGATGGCGATTTCCACCGTTTTGCCGATGAGCAAATCTAACAACTTCATACCTTTGAGTCGTAATTTGCGAAACTTGGTGAGTAGACTGGGATCAATGACAGCTTCTTCTGGAGCCATATGCAGAAAAAACTTGAATGACAAATCCGTTTTTGAGCGCTCAACCAGGTCGATGTCAGACAAGTCAAAGATGGACTTGAGTAGCAAATATTTAAACATCCGAACCGGATCTACAGCTGTACGTCCGTTGTCATGACAATAGTTGTCATGCAGTTCCTCATACACAAAGCTAAAGTCCACCAGTTCGTCCATTCTCCGCAACATATGATCTTTGGGGATGAGTACATCGTAAAGTTCTGTATACGGACTCAACAAAAAGCTCTGCTGTTTCGGGAGCACAGGGATCACCAACCTTGGATAAGATACTTCAATTATACCGAAAAAAAGAGACAGACTCCTCAAAAAAAATGAGGAACTGTCTCTTTTGGTGAGCTGGGGGACTTTTTCAGTGGCCTCCTAGCGAAACGGTCTGTTTTTTTTATGTTCTGACAACTATCTTTGGTAAATCTGCATGCCACTGAACCGAATCCACTGGCTGATTGTACCGGTACAATCAAAAGTTTATAGCATTGTAATCAATACGCCCCCCCTTCTACAATGATGCTATGACTCAAGGATCATTTATTCCGAAAAGAGAAATTGAGAAACTAACAATAGAGGTGACTGTATATGTACATCATGACAAAAGAAGAAATAAAGGCTTATCTAAACAGGATCGGAATTCAAGACATTCAGCCTCCTACCCAATCCTATTTATTTGAGCTGCATAAGGCCCATGTGAAACATCTTTCGTGGCAAACGGTGGACATTTTTGCAAGAAGGCCGGCAGCCATTGGTTTTCAAGAATCAGTTCAACTTATTTTACAGGGTAGAAGCGGTTATTGTTTTCATCTGAATGGTGCCTTCAGCGCACTACTACATTCACTGGGCTACAAGGTCAGCCTGCATCGTGCCGGGGTTCAGCCTTTAGGGGCAGAGCCACGCATCAATTCATTTCATCTTGGGTTAACCGTGAACTTGCTAAATGAGCAGCACGAAGATGAAGTATGGATTGTTGATGTCGGTTTAGGCGATATGCCATATGAGCCTGTTCCACTCCGTATGGGCACTTATGAACAAGCTCCTCTTCAATATAAGGTTACAGAGTCCGGGGTTGTTGCAAAAGGCTGGCGGTTAGAGCATGATTCGCTTGCTTCATTTGTCGGCGTTGATTATGACCCTACGGTTGTTCGGGATTTGGAAGAGTTTATGCCAAAACATCATTTCTATAGCCGCTCAGTGGATTCCCCATGGTTCAACCTGTTTCTGATTCGGCAAAGACAAGCATTAGAGACGAATGAACTAAGAGGCTGCATTTGGAAAAAACACGGGCTGAACGGATTGGAAAAAATAGAGCTGGATCATAAATCGCAGTGGCTGGAAGTGTTGGCAGATGTATTTGGTGAGCCGCTTGTTAACTATAGTCACCAGGAACGGGACGAGTTATGGAAAAGAGTATTTGCGGCTCATACTGAATGGAAGAAATCAATCATTTCCTTATAAGTATTACGCTCTTCCTCGGTTGCGTTGATTGGACCGCCACGGAGGGGGAGCGTTATTTTCCTCAAAAAGCTCTCCCCGGGATACAACTCATTCTATCCTCTCACACCTACATCATTTCGCTGGAATGCTGAAGCGTTTCCAATTCCTTTACCATATTTTCGATCAGCTTTGTAAAGGAAGCCAATTCCTCGGAACTGGAAGCCTGTTGTCGGGCGCTGGCTGTGGTAGCAGCCGTTTCGGATTGCACACTGTTCAGCATATGGGCAATATCCAGTACCTTGCGCTGAATTTGCTCCTGCGCCTGCTTGGAATTGGATGCCAGCTTGCGTACTTCCTGCGCCACAATCTGAAACCCGCGTCCTGCTTCCTGCGCATGTGCTGCTTCAATCGCCGCATTCAGCCCCAGCAAATGCGTCTGATCCGACAGCTCGCGAATCGTGCCGCTCATCTGCTCAATATGCTTGATCTCATCGCCCAACTGCTGTACCAATTCTTCCGTATGTTCCTGCGAAGAGGCCGTTGTACGTGCACTATCTGCAATGTTATCTGTATTTTCACGTAATTCAGCAATCATACCAGTCAAATTTTGAGCAATTCGGGACACAACGGTTAATACTTGTGTCTGCTCATCGGCCAGTTCGTTAATTTGCTCCTTTTCCTTCTTCTGATAGGCTTCCAGCACAAGCTGGGAGTCCAGATTGAACATTTTGGAAAGAGCGTGAACAATCGGATACCAATCGTCGATCCCCGAATGCTTCAAAATATCTACTGCAATGTCCAAGTAAGTTATGTATGTGCCCAAATAATAATCCGAGGACAAGCCAATGCGTGAATGCACCTGCCCTACAAAAAGACGGTGCTCAATAAACGGCTCATCTATTTTTCCATCTGCCAGAGAAAGCCAGTATTCTCGTTGTGTTTGCTTTAATCGTTCAATATTGGACCATTTGGAGATAATCGACATGAGATGCGGGACCTTTTCCACATGATCATAAAATCGATCCACCACCTCATCCACAATAGATTGGAACAAACCCTGATGGAGATGCAATAAAGCCAAATCATCATCCGTGATTCCAATATATTGAATCTGTTTTAATCTACTTTCAGCTACATCGATCATAAGGTTCCTCCAAATAAATAGTTTACATTCATTTAACATTACCATATTTTTCGGCGCATTTTTGGAAAATGTTATAAATTAGTGGATTCATTGTGACTTTTCACATATCAATGATGGACAAGCACCTGAAATAACTCCTTCATGATAAAAAAAGAATCCGATAGCAAGCACTTGAAACTTACTGTGCATGCTACCGGATTACTCCACCCTCTTGCTCTTGCTAACCTTAAGCTTACCGATTTTTACCGATTCAGCAGACTGCCTACATACCGAAGCAGGTCGTTGGCGCTGGCACCTGTATAGCCGTGTTCCTCAATCAACCGCTTAATCACCTCATTCATTCGTTTGAGCTGATTAGCATCGGGTGTTTTGGTCGAGGTCGTAATTTTCACAATATCCTTCAAATCAGCGAACAGCTTCTTCTCAATCGCCTCTCTCAGCCGATCATGATGATGATATTCGAACTTACGCCCCTTGCGTGAGTAAGCGGAAATTCGGATGAGAATTTCTTCGCGGAACGCCTTTTTCGCATTTTCCGATACCCCAATCTGCTCTTCGATCGAACGCATCAGCCGCTCATCCGGGTCGAGTTCCTCATCCGTAAGCGGGTCGCGGATTTTCACCCAATTGCAGAAGGCTTCGATGTTATCCAAATAGTTGTCGAACAGCGTCTTGGCTGATTCCTCGAACGAATACACAAAAGCTTTCTGGACTTCTTTTTTCGCCAGCTCGTCATACTCCTTACGGGCCACGGAAATGAAATTCAGATAGCGCTCCCTTTCTTCCTTCGTAATAGAAGCATGCTGATCCAGACCATCCTTGATAGCTCGTAAAATGTCCAGTGCATTGATGGATTCTACATTTTGCTTAATGAGCGCACTGGAAATGCGGTTGATGACGTACCTTGGATCTACCCCGGACATGCCTTCCTCCAGAAACTCACTTTGCATTTCCTTCAGATCGGCTGTCTTGTAGCCTTCCACCTCTTCGCCATCATACATGCGCATCTTTTTGACCAGATCCATGCCCTGCTTCTTCGTCTCCTTCAAGCGGGTAAGCACGGAGAAAATAGCAGCCGTCCGCAGCGCATGAGGGGCGATGTGAATATGCTTCATGTCGCTTTGTTCAATGAGCTTGGCGTAAATTTTTTCTTCTTCCGAGACTTTAAGGTTGTAAGGAATCGGCATCACGATCATCCGTGATTGCAGAGCCTCGTTCTTTTTGTTTGCGATAAAGCTTTTATACTCCGACTCATTGGTATGGGCAACGATCAATTCATCTGCACTGATTAACGCAAAACGTCCCGCTTTAAAATTACCCTCTTGGGTCAGTGACAGCAAATTCCACAAAAACTTCTCATCGCATTTCAGCATCTCCTGAAACTCCATCAGTCCACGGTTGGCTTTGTTCAGTTCTCCGTCAAAACGATACGCGCGTGGATCGGATTCCGACCCATACTCCGTAATCGTAGAAAAGTCGATGCTGCCCGTCAAATCGGCAATATCCTGTGACTTCGGATCCGAAGGACTGAACGTACCGATGCCGATCCGATTTTCTTCCGATATAAACACCCGCTCCACGCGGACCTTTTCAATATCTCCATCAAATTCTGTGCGTAATCTCATCTGGCAGGCTGGGCACAGATTGCCTTCAATCCGCACCCCCAGCTCTTTCTCAAAATCCGGACGCAGCTCATGAGGAATGAGATGAAGCGGATCTTCGTGCATGGGGCAGCCTTCAATGGCGTATACCGCTCCCTGATCCGTCCTCGAAAATTTCTCCAGACCGCGTTTGAGCAAGGTGACCAGCGTGGATTTACCTCCACTGACGGGTCCCATCAAAAGTAGAATACGTTTGCGCACATCGAGCCGACGGGCTGAGGAATGGAAGTATTCCTCCACCAACTTTTCAAGCGCACGGTCCAATCCAAAAATCTCCTGCTCGAAAAATTTATATCGCTTATGTCCCCCAGCCTCTTCTACACCAAAAGATTCAATCATCTTGTAAACCCGTGCATGAGCGGTCATCGCCGGCGTCGGGTCTTTCTTGAGTATCTCGATATACTCTCTAAAAGTGCCGCTCCAGGCCAGACGGTTGTTTTCCGCCCGGTACTCCGCAACGCGTTCAAAAATATTCATGCTAGGTTCCTCCTATGACTGCGTAATGACTATCCTCCACTCCGGATGGTTAATGGCTACACTCGTCCACGCCTTTCAGGATATGATGCAATCCTCTTAAAAAAAGTGTAATACATACCTATGCAGATTGATTTCAGAATTGACCTTTTTTTTGCGACAGGTTCCCTGCCTTTTCGAAAAACAGAGAGATACACTGTGCTAAAATATACAACAACGACGCGGACCTGCCGCATTATGGTACAATATAAGCTCGGAATAATGGGATAAAGGAGCGGGAGAAGCATGGCGGTTCGGCATGAGACGGAGCTGTACGCTCCGATCAAAGCCTTTTTTGAGAGCTCGGGATACGAAATCAAGGGAGAAGTGCGTAACTGCGATTTGGTGGGAATAAGGCCAGAACAGCAGGAGCCACTGATTGTGGAGATTAAAAAGACGTTCAATCTGGCGCTGGTGCTGCAAGGCATGCAGCGTCTGAAGCTAAGCAGCAATGTTTATGTGGCGGTGGAACGAAACCGTGCGAAAAAAGGGGCTGTCAATCAGCGCTGGAACGAGCTGGTCGGACTGTGCCGCCAGTTGGGGCTGGGCTTGCTCACCATCACCCATTACAAGACCAAGCCGCCGCTCGTAGAGGTACTTTGCAAGCCTGCGGGTACGAACGGTGGTGACCGCAAAGCGGCGGCAGCCCGCCCCGGCTCGCGCAAGGAAAAGCTGCTGCGGGAGTTTCACGCACGCAGCGGCGACCACAACACTGGCGGCAGTACCCGGCGCAAGCTGGTCACGGCCTACCGAGAAAAAGCGCTGCGCGTGGCCGCAGCCTTGCAGGGCCTGGGGGAAGCGGCCCCGGCGCAGCTCGCCCGCACAGCAGCCGTCAGCGGGGCCGCAGCCGTGCTCCAGCGCAACTACTACGGCTGGTTCGAGCGCGTAGCCCGGGGCCGCTACAGGCTAACCCCGTTTGGCGAAGCCGCCCTGAGCGAGTATGCGGCGGTGCTGCAAGAGCAGGGCGCCGAAACGGCCGCTGGCAAGGCCGTAGAGCCCAATGATCGCGGCGGACAACGCCTGATCGCGGAAGCACCAGCCGCGTACTCTGCCGCCGCGAATGCAGACGATCTCTGAAAATCCTGCCGCTTACTTCTGGCGCCACGACTGCCGGAAGTATGCCACAGCAAGTAGATCGTTCGGCCCCTGCTAGCTTCGCGCAGTGAATTCACTGATCGTCTCACCGATCAAGTTCATGCCCATGAGTAGCTGCTCGCGGCCCGGATGACTGAAGTTCAGGCGGATATGGGATGCGCCTTCGCTGCCAACCGCGCACAACTCCCCTGGCATAAAGGCTACACCTTTGGGTAGAGCCGCCTTTAGCAGCAGTGCGCTGTCCAGCCCATCGGGCAACCGAACCCACACATACATGCCGCCGGACGGAATGCGGTACGTCACGTCTTTCCAAAACGGGCGCTTGAGCAGCTCCAGAATTAATTGCAGACGTGTCGAGTACTCTTTGTTCAGCATGGCTAAATGCTCGTGCCATTGAAAACGCGAGCTGGTCAGCAACTGGAACAGGAGCCGCTGGTTCATCGTACTGGACTGCATATCGGCCAACTGCTTCAAAGCGTACATACCTTCGATCAACGGGGCGGGGCCTGCCGCCCATCCGGTTCTCAGCGCAGGCGCAACCGTTTTGTTGAATGAACCGATATATAGCACCTGGCCGCCCTGCCCCGCATGATCCAGCGCAAATAGCGAAGGATAGGCTTCTGCAAATTTCCGGCTTTGCCCATACGGGCTCTTGTCGCCGGATTCATTTTTTTGTTTAAAATGAAGTTCTCCATAAGAATCGTCCTCAACGATCAACACCTGATGACGCCTGCACAGGTCCAAAATCTCCTGACGTCTTGCCGCGCTCCATAAGGAACCGGTCGGGTTCGTAAACGTGGGCGTAGCAAAAAAAAGCTTGGGATGGTGATGAACGATTAAGGCTTCAAGCTGATCGGGAAGCACACCTTCTCCATCAGATTCTACGGGAACGATCTGCGCTCCCTGCATCGACAGCACTTGCAGACATCCGGGCGACGTCGGATTTTCGACCAACACCGGGTCGCGTTCATCCACCATCAGCCTTACAATCAGGTCAATGGCCTGCTGACTGCCTGTTGTCAGGAGGATTTGTCCTGGTGGTACTCTAACTCCTTTGCGCTGTTCCCACTCTCCTGCAAGCCACGCCCGCAAAGGAAAATAGCCCTCCGGTTCACCATACTGGAGGGCGTCAGGGCCGGAGCCAAACACATCATGAGCCGCTTCTTCCAGCAGCTTCACCGGAAAAAGCTCTTGTGCAGGCAATTCTTCAGCCAAAGATATAAAGGAGTGTCTTCTCGCATTTTCCCGGATATGACGCACTGGAGAAGCCAACATTGCAGCCGTTCGTGAAGCAAAGGAATATTGCATGAACATCCTCCTTCTGCTGAAAAATAGGTCAAGGCTTCCGGGCTGGCGCGTCAGGCATATAGCTGCTTGGTCTGACGCGCATACAAGGCATAACGTTCAATCGCCTGTGCTCGGCTGGACACGCCCAATTTCGCATAAATTTTACGTAAATAATTATCAATAGAGCGCCGACTGACTTCGATCTCAGTAGCAATTTTGTCATATGTAATTCCTTGTACAATACGTTCCATAATAAAAACTTCAGTTTTTGTCAATTCGTCAAAAGGCTCAGAAGCCATTAGCGGCATAAAAGGCCAGTTTCCACAACGAATCCAGTCCATCGGTAACGAAGCAAATCCTTCGCGCAAACCGTTGATCAGATGGATCAACTGGCTTGGTGACGCCTGTTTGGATAACATTCCATTCGCTCCCAGCGAAATCAGCTGTTGGAAGAGCGTAATATTATCCTCATCCGTCATAATAACAATATGGCTGTCTGGAGACAAGGCCCGTATTTGTGTTAGAAACGGTTCCGCCGTCCCCTCAGGCAATCTGTAATCCATTAAAATGATTTCCGGCCGAATGGAGCAAGCCAATTCCAGACCTTCCGTTCCGGAGGAGGACATCCCTCTGACAAGCAAATCCTGCTGGTCTTCCAAAATAAGCTTTGTACCCAGCATGCTTGTAGGATGGATGTCTATGATGACCACCTGCCATACTTTTCTCATGTCTAAACCTCCTGATTTCACAAAAAATACATAAAAATACATAGTTAGCGAAAATGAATCTATAATTTGGGGTTGCATATGTAGAAATTGCGCAAATATGAACGTATAAGAAGCGAAAATCGCTTAAGGAAATTGTATCCTAGGACTTCCTTCCGTTGCAATCTCTTTTTCCAAATAATTTTATGCATCTATTTCGCTTTTGCGAAATAAATAGGCCCATGATAGAATTGGAACTGCAAAATAAAGACTGGAAATTTGATTTTACACGGGAGTTGAAAAATCGCATGCAAGCTTCACCTGAACACCCTCCTGCCGAATCCCGGCGGGGCACTTCAAGAAAGGGGATGCCCGTAAAGGCTTTTCTGCTATTTTGGTTCCTGCTTATTATACTAGGTGCTCTCGCAACCTATCTGTACAGCAATCATTTGAAGCAGGAAATGTTGAACGAAATGCAAACCCATACGAACCAGCAGATTCAAGCTCTCAAAACCGACTATGAAAAACAGTTGGCTGCGCTTTCCAAGGAAGTTAACGGATTAGAGGGCAAAGTGCAGTCCTTCAATGAACTGCTGACCTTTACCAAGGATAATGCAAACAATAAAACCGACAACAGCAATAAGCTTTACACCCAATTGAACGAAGTTAAGCAGCAGCTCAATACACTTCAGAAAAAAATGGACCTGCTGAAATGAATATGGATACAAAACAGGTAAATCGTTTCTTCATGTTGGCCCTTGCTCCTTTTATCGGTTTGTTGGGGTGTGTTTTGTTAATTCATCCCACATTTAGTTTTTCGGGGTCTACTGTCCCGGGTCTGCAAAAAGCCGAGGTCGTTCTACAAACGCAATCCGTAGGCAAGCAGCTCGATGAAGCCAAACAAACGGCAACATACACCTTGTCTACTATTCGCCGAACATCGGAACTGTACAAGCAAACAACCCAAACGATGAACCAGCTTGTCCAAACCGCCTCCACTCAATCCAAGCGTCCCGAAAAAATCTATGATCGACGCATCACCGCCAAGCTCGGGGTTCCCTATGAGCGGGTAGACAGCAACCGGATTACTATTGAATTGTTTAAGGTGAACCCGGGGATTTATCATGGCTATGCCATGAAGGTCAAGCTTAAAGATCCTGCCGCTATGAAAATGTCTCTGGGGAGCGACAAACTGGGCGGCTCTGAAACGACCATGCGTGCTGTCCTGAGACACGGAGCTGTCGCTGGCATTAATGCAGGCGGCTTTGCGGATGGAGACGGCAAACGCTATCCATTAAGCACTACCGTCATGAACGGCCATTACCTGACCGGCTTTCAGTCCAGCTTTAAGGATTTGTCCTTCGTTGGAATGAATAACACCGGCAAGCTCATCGGCGGCAAGTTTTACAGTCAAGGCGCTCTGGACAGCCTAAAGCCTGTCTTTGGAGCTACCTTCGTTCCCGTTCTGCTGCAAAGAGGCCAAAAGATGCCTATTCCAGACAAGTGGAAGGTATCGCCTAAACGGGCCCCACGTACAGCCATCGGCAACTATAAAGATGACCAACTACTCATTATTGTCGTAGACGGCTACAATGAAAGCGGGGGTTCAGGCGCAACGTTGGAAGAACTACAAGGGAAAATGTACAATCTCGGCGTTCAGGATGCTTATAATCTGGACGGGGGCGGCTCCTCCTCACTCATCCTGAACGGTAGGGTCGTGAACAAGCCGTCGGATGGAAATCTCCGTCCGGTCCCTACTCATTTTTTGTTCTATAAATAGGTGCTTATCGTTTACAGCATGTAAACTACGCTTGCTTTCTCATACTCTATAAGAAAAAAAGCATCACGAACGAATGTCGTGATGCTTTTGCCCCATTTTAGGAGTACTGTGTCATTTCCGTCAAACATTGAGCACAAATATAACGGTCTTTAAAATTGTTCACTTGCTCAACTGATCCGCAGAATACACATTTCGGACGATAACGCTCCAAAATAATATGGTCGCCCTGAACCAAAATTTCGACAGGGTCTCCCTCATTCATTTGATATCTTTTGCGTAGTGACTTGGGCAAGACTATTCTCCCCAGCTGATCAACTTTACGCACCACACCGGCAGGTTTCATCGTGATCGTACACCTCTCCTATTCATTATACTTGCAATTTCTTCCCTGCGAAAAACTAGGTACAAAGACACTATTCTTTATGTAGTATTCGCTGTCTTTTTGTCGAATCCTGCTGATCACAGGAAATTTTATTACATTTTCTCATAAAATCATGAACCATATCAAAGTATGGTACAGAATGTCTGTAATATTTTTATCGACCGGAAAGTCCAATATCATTAGCTTTCTCTGAGGATTTTACAAATTAATGATTATAAACTTATTTTCAAACGTTACGTCAGGTTCATCTTAACAACAAAGGCGTGAGGCTTGATTAGCAACTAAGGTCCTGGTTCTTTATTCGTAGTTATGCTTGCTCACTTGATATTATTCATGATAAACCCGGAAAATCCATTTGCCGCAACGCTTCATATACGATAATCGCAGCGGAATTCGACAAATTCAGCGATCTTACTTTATCTGACATAGGCATCTTGATGCATGTATCCGGATTAGCCGCCAGAAGCTCAGTAGGCAGCCCTTTCGTTTCTTTGCCAAATACCAGAAAGTCTCCATCCTGAAATGCAATATCACTATAACGCTGATTTGCTTTCGTGGTGGCATAAAAAAAGCGACCTTCCTGGTACTTCTCCTGTACCTCAGCAAAAGATTCATGGTATTCAATGTGGACCGCATACCAGTAATCAAGTCCAGCCCGTTTTAACGTGGCATCGTCGGTACGGAAGCCCAGCGGCTTTACCAGATGCAGATGTGTTCCGGTAGCAGCACACGTTCTGGCAATATTCCCTGTGTTAGCCGGGATTTCCGGCTCAACAAGCACAATATGTAATGGCATCACGTTTCGTTCCCTTCATGTTTGAACTGAAAAAATTTACACATTCTATTATTTTAACAAAATCGGCGGGATATGAACATCAAATGAGAAAAATTATCGCTCCTCACCACTAAAAGCCTTCCCCTATACACATTCAGGGAAGGCTTTACTTTGGTTTTTTCGATTTCCAACATTCGTGTATCGAAATATATGTCCGTTACAATCAGCTATGACGCTGCTTAAAGCTATCCATAAACTCGGCCAACGCTTGACAGTTCTCCAGCGGAACGGCATTGTAGATCGAAGCGCGAAGCCCTCCTACACTGCGATGTCCCTTCAGACCGACGAAACCGGCCTGCTCGGATTCCTTAATAAATTGCTTTTCCAAGTCCTCATTTGCGAGGCGGAAGGTCACATTCATAATGGAACGGTCAGCGACGTCTACACAACCACGGTAGAAGCCTTCGCTGCCGTCAATACGGTCGTAGAGCAAAGCAGCTTTCTGCTGGTTGATGCGTTCAATACCTTCCAGGCCGCCTTCTTCCTGAATCCATTTCAGTACCTCGTTCACCATGTATATAGCAAAGGATGGAGGTGTATTGTAGAGAGAGTTATTTTTTTGATAAGTGCTATAACGCAGCATCGTAGGAACGTTGTCCGGTGAAGATGTTAACAGTTCTTCACGGGCGATCACGACCGTTACGCCGGAAGGACCCAGATTTTTTTGTGCTCCAGCATAGATCAGTCCGAATTGAGTAGCATCAAACGGCTTGCAAAAAATATCACTGGACATGTCCACAATCAATGGCACAGAACCGGTATCCGGGAATTGCTTGAACTGTGTACCTTCAATCGTCTCGTTGGACGTAATATGCACATAAGCAGTATTGTCAGGCAAGTCCAAAGAATCCACATTCGGAAGACGCATATACTTCTCATCAGCGGAAGATGCAGCAATATGAGCCTTGCCCACAAGCTTGGCTTCTTTATAAGCCTTGTCCGACCAGCTACCTGTCATGATATAGCTTCCTGTCTGTCCTTCGTCCAAGAAATTTAAGGGCAGCATAGCAAATTGCGTACTGGCGCCTCCTTGGAGAAATAACACCTTGTAGCCTTCTGGATTGCCTAGCAGAGATAACAGACGTTCCTGCGCTTCATTGTGAACAGATTCATACACAGCTCCACGGTGAGACATTTCCATAATGGACATACCTGTTCCCTGAAAATCTACGAATTCAGCTTGTACACGTTCCAGCACTTTGAGCGGCAATGCCGCTGGTCCTGCATTAAAATTATAGGCTCTCTTACTCAACAAATTCCCATCCCTTCTCTACTCTGGTGCGGATATTATCGCTATGATAGCAGTATTCATATGAGCGTTCAAGACTTGTTAAAAAATGTTTCCGATTTCATTTATGATGTGACAAAGATGTGAATGTAAGTATATTCAACATCTTAATTTTGTGGTATTTAATTTAATATTAAAAGGTCCCCGGCTTAAAAACCGGAGACCTATCTTGAACATTAACCGTTACCATAGGCTAATGGCTAATGGTTAATGTTCAAGGCAGCTATGCTGCTTGTTTTGTTAGCTAATGTTTGTTATTCAAGGTAACCATGCTGCTCATTTTATTAACTGCTATTAGCAGTCAAAATACAGGCTGTATTCGTGCGGATGAACACGGATGTTAACCGATTTAGCTTCAGAACGCTTGAGCTCTACATAGTTATCAATAAAGTCCTTCGTAAATACGTCGCCTTCTGTCAAGAACTCGTAGTCGGCTTCCAGAGCGTCCAGAGCCTCATCTAGCGAAGCAGGAACACTACGGATTTTACCTATTTCAGCATCGGACAGCTCATAGATGTTCGTATCAAGTGGACCATATCCCAATTCGATCGGGTTCAGTTTGCGCTTGATGCCATCCAGACCCGCCATCAGCATTGCAGAGAAGGCCAGGTAAGGGTTAGCTGTGGAGTCCGGTGTACGGAACTCGATCCGACAGCCTTTAGGCGTAACAGCCGCTACTGGAATACGGACAGCCGCAGAACGGTTACCTTTGGAGAATACCAGGTTAACTGGAGCTTCATAGCCTGGAACGAGACGCTTGAACGAGTTCGTACTTGGGTTCGTCAAAGCGATCAGCGCTGGTGCATGGTACAGGATACCGCCAATGTAATGAAGGGCCAGTTCGCTCAGGTTAGCGTAAGCACCTTTTTCGTAGAACAAAGGAGTGTCTCCATCGAAAATGGATTGGTGAACGTGCATACCGCTTCCGTTGTCTCCAAAGAGTGGTTTTGGCATAAATGTGGCCACTTTACCGTATTGACGAGCTGTGTTGTGTACAATGTATTTATAAACAAGCAGATTATCAGCTGTTTTCTTGAGTGTATCAAAACGGAAGTTAATTTCCGCCTGACCTGCCGTAGCAACCTCATGGTGATGGCGCTCAATTCTCAGACCTGCTTCTTCAAGCAAACGGCACATTTCACTACGGATGTCTTGTTGGGTGTCTACTGGCGCTACAGGCACATATCCGCCCTTCACTCCCACTTTAAAGCCCAGATTTCCGCCCTCTTCCTTGCGATTGGTGTTCCAAGCAGCTTCTTCGGAATCCACGAAAAAGGAGGAGCTGTTCATACTGGTCTCATAGCGCACCTCGTCAAAGATGAAAAATTCAGATTCAGGTGCAAAGTTAACTTTCGTACCTACACCAGCAGTTTTCAGGAATTCTTCTGCTTTTCTTGCAATGCCGCGAGGATCGCGGTCGTATTTTTCGCCGTCTGGCGTAGCAATATCACACAGAATATTCAGTGTAGGATGCTGAGTGAAAGGGTCGATGAAAACCGCTTCCGGATCGGGCAGCATAACCATGTCGGATTCCTCGATGCCACGATAGCCGGGAATGGAAGAACCGTCGAAAGCAACACCGTTAACAAATGTTTCTTCATCTACTTCGGAAGCTGGCAACGAAATATGGTGAGCACGGCCGGACAAATCTACAAAGCGAAAATCTACCCACTCAATATTATTTTCCTGAATTGTTTTCAATACATTCTCAACGGACATGTCTTCTTCCTCCCAATTTTCCGAACATTAAGTCTTATACAACCCTGAAATGTTCATGATCGAATGTTTTTTCTGTCGTCATTATAAATCTCAAACATGACACGGGTCAATAGCTATGTAAGGTATTTTTTAAACTAATGTTAGCTATGCTTACGCTCTTGATAACATTTGAATAGCACAAAAAGCCCGAAACACCGGGCTTTTGGGGCAATTTTAATCGAATTACTGCGTTGCGGCAAAACTTTTATGCATTAATGTTAAGTATTGGTTTTAAGAAATGGTACTAGGCGTATGAAATGTTTTTCCTACAGCTGGAGCCAGTAGTTCCAAATCTTTCAGCAAATCTGAAAATTGATCTGGGAACAAGGATTGTACACCATCGCCCGTCATCGAATTGTCGGGATCTGTGTGCATTTCAATAATCAGTCCATCTGCTCCTGCAGCTACCGAAGCCTTCGTCATAGGAACAACCAGCTCACGACGCCCTGTGCCATGACTCGGGTCCGAAATAACCGGCAAATGGCTCAGTTGTTGCAGAACAGGAATAGCTGACAAGTCGAGCGTATTTCTGGTGTAAGTTTCAAATGTACGGATTCCGCGCTCACACAGCATAACATTCGGGTTACCGCCCGCTAAAATATACTCGGCAGCATTTAAGAACTCATCGTAAGTCGAACTGAAACCACGCTTGAGCAGCACTGGCTTGCCGCAGGTTCCCAGCTTGCGCAATAGATCAAAGTTTTGCATGTTACGTGTACCTACTTGTAAAATATCCGCATATTCTGCACAGATATCCACGTATTCGGGTGTCATAACCTCTGTAATGGTCAGGAGGTCATGCTTTTTGCCCGCCTCGGCCATCATGATCAAACCTTCTACACCCGTTCCCTGGAAGCTGTAAGGACCCGTACGCGGCTTAAAAGCACCTCCACGGAGAACTTGCGCGCCCGCAGCTTTAACCAATGCAGCAATTTCGTCGATCTGCGCAGCAGACTCAACAGCACATGGTCCACCCATAATCACAAGCTCGCCTCCGCCGATATTCACACCTTTGATAGAGATAACGGTATTTTCGGGATGAAAATCACGGCTCGCCAATTTGTAGGACTTCGATATTTTGACTACATTCTCTACGCCCTTCATTTGGCGCAGGTGTTCAGCCAGCTTGGGCTCTACACTGCCGATCAGCCCGATAATCGTACGATCCGATCCATGGGAAACGTGAGCCTGCAAACCTTCCTTTTCAATAACTGCAACAATAGCCTGGATATGTTCTTCAGGTGTTTGGACACCAGCAATAACGATCATATTTTTCTTCCTCTCTATAAAACATATTTTATGGATCAATTAAAGATGATATTATGACACTTAAACGCTTGTTCGCTTTTAAGCTTTTATTCGTTAAAGTAAATATACCTGTTTTGCCTGTACTCGTCAAGACTTAATTATCCTGAATATTGGTCTGCATTTTCGCTCCTTATGATGCTGATTTAATCCGGCGGGCTACCTTCCAATCAGTAAAAAAAGCCGCCATTCGGGATTTCCTCCCGAACAGCAGCCATCATCTGTTACATGTTATTTCGTCGTTTTTGACTTTTCACGCACAGGGGGCAGCAGCTTCTTCATATCAACCGTCCGCTGAATCTCCCATGTATCCGGGTTAGCCGGATCATACTGCTCCAGGTACAAAATAACCTCTTTCGTAATCAGCGTAGGCGTGGAAGCTCCTGAAGTCACTGCTACCTTGTGAACGCCCTCCAGCCATTCCCGCTTCAGCTCCGTCACATCGGAAATACGGTAAGCTGTTGTACCCGCAATTTCCTCGGACACCTGAGCCAATCGGTTTGAATTGTTGCTGCGCGGATCACCAACGACAATTACCAGATCTGCATTTCCTGCCTGTTCGGCTACCGCTTCCTGACGCACTTGCGTGGCCAGACAGATTTCATTGTGTATCTCGGCACCCGGGAACTTCTCCAGCAGCTTTTTCATAATGTGCTTGATGTCCCACTGACTCATAGTCGTCTGATTCGTGATCAGAATTTTGTCCGCAGACAACGTAAGGCTGTCGATTTCCTCTTCCTTCTCGATCAGATGGACATGATCAGGAGCAATACCGATGGCTCCCTCCGGCTCAGGATGATTCTTTTTGCCGATATAAATAATCTGATATCCCTCGGCAGACTTCTCCCGAATCAGATCATGGGTCTTCGTCACATCCGGGCAGGTTGCATCAACCGTAGTCAGCCCCTTATCGCGAGCCAGCTTGCGAACCTCAGGGGATACACCATGGGCGGTGAAAATAACGGTACCACTCTCCACCTGGCTTAAAATCTCCATGCGGTTAGGGCCGTCCAGTGTAATAATTCCTTCATCCTCGAAGGAATTTGTGACATGACTATTATGCACAATCATGCCTAGTATATAAATAGGCCGAGGTAAGTCCAAGTTTCTGGCCGCCTGACGAGCCAATACCATGGCATCGACTACGCCGTAGCAATAACCCCGGGGCGAAATTCTGAGCACTTCCAAAAATAGCACCCGCTTTCTTCGACACAGTAGACAGCTCCCAAAAACTGGGTAGCTGCGGCATCCAAGCCTTTACCGGCCAATTCTATGATGTAGTTGCCTTCCTATTATAGCCTATTCCAAAGGCGCGGAAAAGCTGACCGGAAGCCAGATGATAAATGTCGTCCCTTCACCTTGGCGTGTAACCACTTCCACAGACCCGTGATGTTCATCTATTATCCACTTGGCAATGGACAAACCCAAGCCAATTCCCTCTGTCACCCCGCGTGACTCATCCGCCCGATAGAAGCGATCAAAAATAAAGGGAACCTCACTCTTGTCCATCCCGATGCCTGTATCACTAATTCGCAGACCTACCTGTCCCTGATAGACAATAGCATCAAACCGGACCGTACCTTCGGGTGTATATTTGAACGCATTGTCTATGAAAATAAACAGCATTTGCTGCAAATAATCCTTGCTGCCATCCATATAAACGCCATTCAGTATCGAGAAGTCGCCCACATTCCATTCGGAGGTTCGCTCCAAAAATTGAGCACGCCGGGCAACCTCACTTACGAGTGGCTCCAGCGCCACCGGGGCCTTCTCGAATGTTTTCCCTGTATCTGCTCTGGCAAGCGATAGCATATCACCAACCAGACGGCTCATCCGTTTGCCTTCATCCGCCATATCACTTAGGGCCTCCATGGAGAGTTCACGAATCATCGCTTCATCCATATTGGGGCGGTCTCCCGGCTCTGTAGTCCACATTTTAAGCAAAAAATCAACGTTACCCCTGATTGTCGTAAGCGGCGTACGCAATTCATGAGAAGCATCGGCTACAAAGCGACGCTGGGCTCCATAAGCATCCTCCAGCTCCTTATAAAAAACCTCCGTACGCCCCAGCATCTTGTTAACCGTCGCGATCAGTTGCCCAATTTCATCTGGCGGTCCATCATATTCAATGCGGACACTCAAATCATTACTGGACTGAATCTGGTTAGCCCCTTCAATCACCTTCACTAGCGGCTTCATGGATTTACGAGCCAAAAAGAGACCCGAGGTTGCGGCAGCGAGCAATGCAAATAACGAACCGTATACAAGCACACTTTGCAGCCTGTTCATCAGCCGATCCTGAGAGCCTGTAAATTGACCCACCTGTAACAGTCCAACCACTAATCCCAGTTCCTCAGATTTGATCGGTTGCTGATAAATCATAAAAGAATCCCCATCCACACTCACACGTCGAATTCCCTCATTTTGGACCGCTCCAGCCGCTGTGGATGGAACCGGAAAGGTAATATCGAGATTTTTCATATTTTGCGTCGTCTTGGTGACGCCGGATGTATAATTATAAATTTGTACATATAGCTGTGATTCATCAATTCCACGACCCTGAATCAAGCCCAAATCCAGATTGGGGACCTCAAACAGTCCTCCTTTGATGGTAAGCAGTAACTGCTTGTTAATACGTGGCGTCTGGTTCGTAAGCTGACTTTTCACTTCATTATATGTGTAATAATATACCAGTCCGTAAATAGCCAGTCCAAACATAACAAGCACTATAGCCAAGATGCTGGAATACCAAGCTGTCAGTCGCCAACGAATGGACATAATTACACATCACCTCTTAAAATATAACCCGCTCCCCGAATCGTACGAATGAGCCGTTTGCCGCCATCCTGCTCTGTTTTTTGTCGGAGCATGGCAATATACACCTCCAGCACGTTCGACTCTCCGCTGTAGTCATAGCCCCAAATTTTGTCCATAATCAGATCACGCGACAGCACACGCTTCGGGTTTTGCATAAACAGGTGGAGCAGTTCGAATTCTTTTGCCGTCAGCTCTAGTCGCTTGCCCCCACGTATCACTTCACGCGATTCGTTATCCAACTGTAAATCCTCGAAGGTCAGTCGATGTCCGTTATTGTCCTGCTGCTCGGTTTTACGACGCAGAAGCGCCCGCACACGAGCCAGTAGCTCCTCAAGAGCAAACGGCTTGACGAGATAATCGTCGGCACCCAGATCCAATCCCTTGACCCGGTTCTCCACCTCATCCTTGGCTGTAAGCATCAGAACGGGGACCGTACTTCCTCCCTCTCGCATGCGACGGCATACCTCGAAACCATCCAGTTGCGGCATCATCACATCCAGCACGACAACATCAGGCTCTGTTGTAAGCATTTTATTCAATCCCTCTGCGCCGTTGGCAGCCGTCAGCACTTCGTAGCCTTCGAAGGCCAGCCCTCTGCGCAGCATGGACACAATTTTTTCATCGTCATCAATAATCAAAATGGTAGAACGCATACACCATCGAGCTCCTTTATTATCTTCTTTTCACTCTATTGTAGCAGGAGTAGACGCGTGTAGCATCTTGCCGCCGCATACAGCAAGAAACGGAAGGCAACTTCCTTCCGTTTCTTTTCACATTTTCACTTTTACAGAATGATTCGATTACTGTTGGAGAGTCGAGCTAAAGTCGTTTTTGTTACCCACTTTTAACTGAATATCCTTTTTCTGTCCAGCCCGTTCAATGTTAAGCGTCAGTGCTGTACCTACTTTTTGCTTTTGAATGAAATCGATCAGCTCCTGTGATGTGCTGTAAGGAGTACCATTAGCACCGATAATCACATCATAAGGACGCAGATCGGCCTGATAAGCTGGCGATTTGTAGATAATATCCCGCACAACCGAGCCTTCGGTCAGGGTTGTACCCAATTCCTTGGCTACTTCGGGGCTCAGGTTCAACAGACTTGCGCCAATGAAAGGAACGGGTTCTTTTGGAATAGGCTGATTAGTCTTCAGCTTATCCACAACTTCCAAAATCGTATTGGACGGAATCGCAAACCCGATTCCCTGTGCATCAGCGCTGACAGCAACGTTCATGCCGATAACCTGTCCTTGCAGGTTCAGCAAGGGGCCACCAGAGTTCCCCGGGTTAATGGATGCATCGGTCTGAATTAAATGTTTATATTGAGTCGGTTTTCCCGTCGATTCACTGTTAATCGTAATCGTACGTTCCTTTGCGCTCAGCACTCCGGCTGTTACCGAATGCTCAAAGCCTTCAGGGTTACCGATGGCTACCATCCACTCACCGACTTTAGCATTGTCGGAGTTGCCTAGTGTTACCGTCGGGAAGTTATCCTTGCCTTCAATTTTCAGCACAGCCAAATCCAGGTCTGCATTTTTGCCCAGCACTTTGGCTTCATACGGCTTGTTGGTTCCCTCTACCGTAACCTGAACCACATTCGCGCCTTCGACAACGTGATTGTTCGTCAGGATGTAGCCCGTTTTATCGAAAATAAAGCCGGAACCAATACCAAGCGGTGTCAATTGTCCGCTATTGTTGCCTTCATTGTCATTGTTGCTACCGTTGTTTCCGCTATTACCACTGTCTCCATACTGATTACCGAAAAAGTATTGATACAGCGGGTCATTGTAGTAAGGGCTGCTTTGTCTGCCGCTGCTGCTGGATTGCTTGGCCAGCGTTTCAATTTTAACGACTGCCGGACCGGCCTTGGCCACAACAGATTGAACGTCTGCGGTACCGGAAGGCATCACAGCCGGAACTGCGTTAGGAGACTGACCTGTCGTTCCCGAACTAGTCGTTACTCCGCTTTCAGCTGCCGCCGATGTTAACGCCGTCTCGGGTGTAAACATATTGGTGCGGTCGGCTGTATACATCAAAACCGTTATAACCAGCATCCCGGCCAAAAAAGATAGGAAAATCGTCTTTACTTGGGACTTGGGCTTATTCTGTTTAAAATGCCAGTTACCGCTGTTCCGACCCGAGCCGTCTTGTTGTTGCTCAGCCCCGGCACGATGGTATGAAGAAGGAAGTGGCCTTACCGCCTGCGGTGGCGTAATCTCAACATCCTTCTCTACAAGCTTCCCATCCTTGCGTTGTCCATCTGATTGAACTGAAGAAAAGGGACCATACGAATAGTAATATGAGGAACCATTTGAATCATTCTGCCGGGTTGTATTATCGGATCCAACTTGATCGTTGTCATCCCGGCGTCCAGAATTATTATTTTTAAATTCGTCCATTGTATATCTCCTCCCAAACCCTATGCTTCAAGGTGGTGTTGTTTAGCTGACTTTATTTTGCACTTTAAACCTTAATTCCACCTTAAAAACAATTAAAAAGGAGATAAAACCTTAGACCTATTTGTACCTAACCACTTTTACTCAAAACGAAATGCCCCGGATATAATCCGGAGCATTGTCGGTTGTATATTCTTTTTTATTTCGTGTTGAAGTTTTCGTCGAACTTTTCGTTCGGTGTTTGAGCATTGTTTTGAATTTTGTTGCGACTGGAGTTTTGAACTTTTTGCGCTACTGCACCTGTACCGCCTTGATCTGTTGCAAATTCTTCATCATACTTCTCATTTGGTGTCTGGAAGTTGTCTTGAATTTTATTTTGCTCAGACTGCTTTACCTTTTGTGAAACGACACCTACTGTATTGTCTTGTGCAAATTCCGCTTTGAACTGATTTCCTGTGCTTGCCTTGAAGCCTTTGTTCGTGAAAGAACTTCCGCCTTGATTTTCCATAATTCCCAACCTCCCAGTATGTTTTGCGGGATAAGCTTATCCCGCAACATAGTATGTGAAGCCGGGAAGGACAATATACACGAATTATATGGAATCATCCAGCGTAGCGGCCGGAATGGATTTGTTCGTCTCAATCACCTTTTGGAGCGAATTCAGCATCTTCTCCGTACATTTTCCGCTTCCTTTTCTAATAATTTGCACATCCACTTCTTTCTTGCCCCACTCGGAATACACTTGCTGGGTTGTTTTGAAGTACAGGTCAATTTTATTGCCCTTGATGGCTGAACCCGTATCTGCCACAATACCGTAGCCATAACCTGGAATGTACAAAATGCTGCCCAAAGGAAATGTTTTGGGATCGGCCGCAATCGTGGACAGTGTGTTTTTGTCACGACGTACTTTAACACCGGAATACGTGATACCGTAACCGGGATGACTTGGCCGCTTGCCAGTGGATTCATAGCCTGCTGTATATCCTGTTGCCGTGACTGTCATGGTCGTAATCTCCTGCTCCTCACGTGGAGCCAAAACAGGCGTTGATTGCCCTTTCTTATGCTGGACCGGCTCTTTGTGACCGTAAGCCTCATTGCCGGGCAATACCAGACAAGTGGTGGTTAATACGGTTCCCAAAATCCGTTTCCATACCAACATGGATCTCATAAAAAACCTCCCCTTGAGGCAAAGGTTTTCCAGAAATTCGTTGGTTTATACGAGCACTTAATTATTTTTGAACATCCTGCCCGGGATAGAGCCTGCTGAGCTTCATTTTATCTTCAAAAATATGCAGGAGCGTCCGTACAATGGGGGTGTGCTCGTCGTCTGTGTGTAATATAATGGAAGCAGGAGAAATCGAAATAAGTGTGCTTACGATTCTGTCCTCGACCTCCATTTCCAGTTCAATCCCCGGCATCTCCACAATAATGTCATCTCCATCAGGTGTCGGTATCGGCACCATGGAGCTATCGAGGATAGTAAAATCATGCCCACCCTGATGAAGCACATGTACCAGTGGAACTTTACTTTCCTGAAAAAACACAAAGTACTTGAGCAATCCCATAAATTCTTCATACTGCCGATCCGCCCAAAATTCTTCCATGGCATAGTCGACGATTTCCTCAAGCTCTTTTTTGTATGCGTTCAATCTGAATTGTATAAGTCCTTCCAGATTTATCACGCGCAGCTCCATAAAATCCTTTTCCAGTAAAGCAGACAGTTTGCCGTGACGCTTCATACGCCCTCTTGGGCCATCATCCTTTAACAAAGAATGCACCATGCTGCGAATCTGCTCCGTATCCTCTTTCTCCAGCAGCGAGCAGGCGTTGGCGAGGATCAGATCAAGCATTCCCCATTCCTTGACTTCGATAATATAATCCGCTATTGCGGAAGCCATGATGCTGTATACACAGGGGAGAAAGCTTTCAAACGCCGGATTGCTCTCTGTCCCCTTGCAGGTCCATGCCACTTTGTTTTCGAGTTGTCTGAAAGTGAATCGAAATCCGCGCCGTGACATATGTAGTCCTTTGTTTCTGCTCTTGACCACCTGATAAAAACGGTCGCTTTCCTGATTTCCGTCTGTATGGGTCCACACTGTAAACAGTTCCATTGGCTCACTCCTTTCGATCACTGATTACAGTATATGGCGGGCTCGAAAGGGTTATACGAAGTGAACGACTGGAAACAGGATACAGCATAAAATGAGAATAAACGGGTTTCAAAGAGAAGGTTTCGGTGTTATAAAGAATGGCTGCAACTCAGGACAAAACCAGAAGACGTTTGAATATTTAGGGTAGGGTATGTTAAGGTTATAGTAATATGAATTTTTCACAAGAGGGAAGGGATTAGATGTCAACGATGCTGAACATGCTGCGTACACTCATGATTGTCATATTGAGCCTCGTTCAGATTTTGTCCCTTCCTGTGACGTTTCATGCGGAAGATACTACTCAATCCCTCCAGTTTACTGCGGGATCTTCTCTCATGCCGATTGTTGAAACTTCTTCGTTGGAAACGGACTCCCATGGGCTGGAGCATCACTCTAAACCAGCCATCCGTAAATCCTCTCCGGTCCTTCATCTGGTGATTGCTACGGCCAAATCACTTCCCTTTGTCATTTTGGTGGCGTTGGTGCTACTAATGAGTATTCCAAAACTGCGCTTGCCTTTCATTCCTGTCATCTACAAGCTGAAAAAGCAACTCTACTTGTTCCCCATTAAATTCACCTCCAGTTATGTGGCTTAACTCCTTTTACATGTACATCATATTTGCATGTCTTTTTGTAAACTTTTCCTAATAGGTTTAAGAAGTAAGTCTGTTCTCTGTCCGTTTTTTTGACAATTAATGTAATTTTATAATGTGAAGAAAAAGCTCCATGTCACACCTAATGTATGTGATTTATTTCCCATACCAATTTTAAACAAATGTACAATACAGGAGGTATTACAAATGGATATTCGAGAGTCTATTTTGCCAGGAATCGGGATTAAATATCGAATAGATGCGGAAAATGGCGATCGCCTTGTCATTATCATTCATGATGACGGCAGACGTGAGTTGTATCATTTTGATTATGAGGATTTGGAACAAAGTATTTCTATGACGACCCTAAGTGACCAGGAAGCGCGATTGGTAGCCTCCATTATTGGTGGCATGACGTATAAGCCCAAGCAGCTTGAAAGCGTAGAGATGACGTTCGACGATTTTATTATTGAATGGTACAGAGTGGAACCTCACTATGCTAGTGTTGGCAAGTCCATCGGTGAGCTGGATGTACGCCAAAATTCAGGAGCTACGGTCATTGCCATTGTTGAGAAAAAAGGGAACAAGTATGTAAATCCCGGCCCGGAAGTGATTATTAGCGAAGATGCTACTGTGGTCGTGGTCGGGGAACGTGATCAGCAAAAACGCTTTAAACAAATTCTTATGAACGGAAGCGGGTGATTGGATGGATCATCTGGTATTTGAGGTTGGATTAGCTATTGCTCTGATCGCCGCAGCCGGACTTATTTCCACCAAACTGCGCTTATCGGTCATCCCTTTTTATATCCTGATTGGAATGGCCGTCGGACCGCATGCGATGGAGCTGTGGCATTTTGATTTCCGATTTATCGAAAGCGCGCCTTTTATTGATTTTATGGGAAGAATCGGGGTGCTATTTCTTCTCTTCTACCTGGGACTGGAGTTCTCGGTAGGCCGTTTGATTAAGTCAGGCCGTTCCATCGCGGTGGGCGGCACCATATATATCGGCATTAATTTTACGTTGGGACTGGCGCTCGGCTTTCTAACTGGTTTTCCCATTGCAGAGACACTGGTCATTGCCGGGATCACGACGATTTCCTCCAGCGCCATTGCTGCCAAGGTGTTGGTCGATCTGAAGCGAACCGCCAATGCTGAAACTGAAATGATTTTAGGCATTATTATGTTTGAGGATGTCTTCCTCGCCGTCTACATTTCTATCCTCTCCGGATTGGTTCTCAGCGATTCATCCTCGCTCGGGGGTGTGCTGTTATCGGCGCTAATCGCGCTTGGCTTTATGCTCGCAGTTATTATTATCGGTCGGAAGGCCGTCCCTCTGTTAAATCGAATTCTTCGTATTCGCTCCAATGAGGTATTCGGACTTGTTATTTTTGGCTCCCTGTTTCTTGTGGCAGGTTTTTCAGAAACGATTCATGTGGCGGAAGCCATCGGAGCCTTACTAATCGGACTCGTGCTGGCCGAAACAGAACATGCCAAACGGATTGAGCATTTAATTGTTCCTTTCCGCGATTTCTTTGGCGCTTTGTTCTTCTTCAGCTTCGGACTATCTATTGATCCACTGTCTCTGGGCGGAAACGCGATCTGGCTTGCGCTGGCAGCAGTCATTCTTACGTTAATCGGCAACATTTGGGCCGGGATGCTGGCTGGACGCACTGTCTCTCTGTCACCCAAGGCGTCGGCAAATATCGGTTTGACGATTGTGGCCCGCGGTGAGTTCTCGATCATTATGGCTAATTTGGGCAAAGAGGGCGGTTTGCTGGATATTGTTCAGCCCTTTGCAGCTATCTATGTACTTATATTGGCGATTATGGCTCCGTTACTGGCAAAGCAGTCAAAACCTATTTTTAATATGCTGAATAAGGTTTTCAAATTCAAGGACCCTCGCCTTCGAAAGGAAGAAAGAAATTCAGTATAACTGACTGTAAAAGCTGGATACGACAATCCATAGGAGGGAAGGCTATGCCGCACGCTGTAAAACATGCCGAAACTCTATGAGGCGGCTTGTGAAGCCCGCTTCGGGAGATGCGAGCAGGTTCCCTGTCTTTTATACGGTGATTGGTGGAATTACGGCATCCTTCGGTCTGGAATTGTTTTTGCATCCGCACGATATGATCGCTGGTGGCGTCACAGGCATCTCCAGACTCATGTCGCTTTACACACAAGAGCATTTTGGATTACTGCTATTCATTTTGAACTTGCCGCTCATGCTACTGTATTCTCTGTCGACCCACAAGCCCATGCTACTTCGGGCGCTTCCAGGTCTGTTTGCCTTTTCAGGCTCAGCCATTATTCTGTCCCCTTTCCCGGCAGTGAGTGGCCACCCGGTAGTATGCGCTCTCGGCGGGGGGATCTGCATCGGACTTGGCGCAGGGCTGGCAGCCCGGCATGGAGGTTTGCTCGATTCTCTGGGGCTGAACGAATCTGACGATGGCCGACCGTCCAGTCTGTTGCTGACGCATCGGAAGATTCCGTTGATACAAATTGTGATGCTTTGTAATGGTTTGCTGCTAATTACGGCTGGCTTCGTGCTAGGCTGGGAGCCAGCTCTGTATTCAGCCTTATCCTGCCTTGCCGCCTATGAAACGACCCGATTAATGTTTACCGGTCTGAACCGTATGGTATGTGTCGTCAGCAAGGATCAGCAAACCATCGAAGAAGCCTTATACCGCAGGCTCCGTATTCACAGTACGCCTGTGGGAAATCCTGCACAGATAGAGGGCGAAAATAGAGGTGAACTGGCAGAGGAAAAAGATGAACTGGTCATCGTCTACAGCGTTCATCTGTTGGATTTGCAGCGCTTTAAGGCGGTCATCCAAATGGCAGACCCGCAGGCTGAGATTATGTATGTGAAGCGATGGGAAGTGTAACAAGGCCAAGTATATTTACCATAATGCGCTTTTACTCCATTGTCATGCTGGTTGGCAATATGATAAAATATAGCTAAGATGTATACACTAAAAAAGAGTAAGGATGTTGTAGCATCCTTACTCTTTAGCAACAGCCGCTTATAAGGGCGGTGGCTGTTCAAAGATTTGTCGATCGAAATAGACCGTTTACCTTTGGAGAGGGCGGTCTATTTCTTTTTGTTGAAGGAAATAATCAAGATCACTAACGTTGCAAATTGAATCATCAACATCAGCGTATCTTTAACCTCCACAGGCATCACCTCCTTTGCAGGAGACTAGCCGACCGCCCATCTAAGCCATTCTGTTGTTAAGGGATATTATACCATATAGATATTATTTAGAGGAAGAAAAACGCCTGTTCTAAGTCTAAATTTGAGATTAGTACCCTGATACATAGTTTTGTGACTCATCTTCTGCCCTTTCAATAGCTTGTGCCCCCTACCGCCCTCCATTCCCAGTAGTTATGTACATCAATCGTCTCCAGAAAATAAACTGACAAGGCTTCGATTGGATTAACTGCATACAATTTTATAAAATCCTCGTTGGAAAGTTGATCATACTTAAGATAATCTTTCTTCATTTTATAGAGCAAAATGGATATATCTTGAGCATTAACATTTACAATTCGATTTAAGAATGCATTGCGCCGTTCGACATTATTCAGTATGATTTGTAAAGCATTGCGAATATCACGAGTATCTGGGCCAACGTTGAGCATCAGAGACATTAATTCCGATAGTGCTCCATTTGCGGTTTAGGGAATCTGTAATTATATTAATGCGATTTGAGGAAAAAGAATAATCTATAATTATAAACACATAAAAAACGCTTACCTACACTAATCCCTCTACACGGATTAATGATAGATAAGCGTTTTGCAGTGATTACGCTATATTAACGAAAGTATTCCTAATTTTGCATGATAAAATCATGTTCGATACTGCTGGCACCGTCAAAGGTACGAATAATATCATAGCGGGTATTGCGTTGTGCCGGAACATGACCCGTTTCGCGGATCAGCTGTAAAATGGATTCGATGTTGACTTTGTACGTTGCGCCTGCGGCGGAAACGACGTTTTCCTCAATCATTGTACTACCGAAGTCATCGCAACCGTAGTATAGTGATTTTTTGCCGATTTCTGGTCCCATCGTTACCCAGGAAGACTGAATATGCTTGATGTTATCCAGTACAAGGCGGCTGATTGCAACAGTCTTCAAATATTCCTCCGGCGTCTGGCGTTCCTTTTTCAGGTTTGTGTTATCCGGTTGGAAGGTCCATGGAATAAAGGCCAGGAAGCCTTCGGAATCATATTTATTTTCAATGCATTCGTCCTGGGCATCACGAACACGCAGTAAATGCAGCGCACGCTCCTCCATCAACTCGCCAAAGCCGATAACCATCGTGGCCGTCGTGTTCATACCCACCTTGTGAGCGGTCTGCATCACGTCCATCCAGTCCCGCCAAGAGCCTTTGAGACGGCTGATTTTGCGGCGTGTGCGGTCATCCAAAATTTCTCCGCCCCCACCTGGCAGGGAATCCAATCCTGCTTCATGAATGGCTCGAATCGTATCTTCCATGGACAAGCCGGATTTTTCCTTCATCTTATGAATTTCAGCCGGCGAGAAGGAATGCATCGTAATATCGGGAAAACGCTCCTTGATCGCTTTCAGCAAATCCGTATAATAACTGAACGGCAGATTCGGATTTACACCGCCTTGCATCAAAATTTCAGTGCCTCCTACTTCCTGCGTTTCCTTGATCTTCTGGAAAATTACTTCATCGGGCAGGACATAACCTTCATCTGAACCCGGTCTACGGTAAAAAGCGCAAAAACGGCAATATACGTCGCACACGTTCGTATAGTTAATATTTCGTCCGATAACGAAGGTTTTAATCGGATCAGGATGCATACGGTTCATCACTTTATTCGCCGCGTGGCCGATTTTTTCTACCTCGTCTGACTCGAACAAAGCAACGGTGTCCTCTAAATTTAGGCGTTCGCCGCGCAGAGCTTTATCTAAAATATGGTCGATTACACTCATGGTGTATCCTCCTTCGCTTTCACAGGGGGACGAAATGAAAGACAGGACTTATGAACGAGAATGATTTCACAAACCTGCGTTCGAACCCTGTCGTATTATATGTGTTCATGACTGGCTTTGTATTTGTCTGTGCTATATAGCATAGTAAAACCTAATGATAATACTAACATATCTTTAGGTAAGGAACCATACTTATTCCCGTTTCTTTCTGCTCTCTACCCAGGCGATGATGCGACGAACAAGCTATAACTCCCATGATAAACGTAACCAATAATTGAGAATAGGTGATTGTAAAGCGTAACCCATTCGCCTTGCCCTCCAAGTCATACATACGTAAAACAGCAAGTCTCCTATTGAGCTGGAGCTTGCTGTTTTTCTAATACATCTTTGATTCCTGTGTGAAAAACGGGAAATTCTCTCCCCATATGCTAATTCTTAACGAAGAGCCTCATTTAGATCACTGATCAGATCGTCAATATCCTCCAGACCTACGGAGAAACGTAGCAGACCGTCCGTGATCCCCCGCTCCAGACGTACGCTATGTGGCATTGCCGCATGTGACATCATCGCCGGATACGACAAGATACTTTCCACAGCTCCCAGACTTACCGCCACAATCGGAATTTGTATGCGATTAAGAACCTCTTTTGCACGCTCACCGGAGCCTACATCAAACGAGATAACCGCACCGTATCCACTGGATTGGCTTTCATGTACGGCACGCCCCGGATGATTTTCCAGGCCCGGATAGTATACCGCCTCAATGTCACTACGCTCGTTCAGCCAATTGGCCAGCTTCGCTGCACTCTTTTCGCTGTGAGCCATACGTGCTTCCAGTGTCTTCATCCCGCGCATAAGCAACCACGACTCCTGTGGGGCCAATACGGTTCCAAGTCCATTTTGAAGCTGCTTGATTTGTCTGCCCAACGACTCCGTACGTGCTACCGCAAGACCTGCCAATACATCGCTGTGGCCGCCGAGAAATTTGGTTGCACTGTGCAACACGATATCAACACCTTGCTCAATTGGACGTTGATAATAAGGTGTCATGAATGTGTTATCCAGCAGCGTCAGAAGCCCTTTCTCCTGGGCCCAAGCCGTTATCCCTGCCACATCGGTGATTTTGAGGGTTGGGTTGGAAGGCGTCTCCATATATACAGCCTTCGTATTTTCCTGCAACGCTTCTTTCACAAGGTTGATGTCCGTCATATCGACGAAGGTGGTTTCGATATTCATCCGTTTTAAAATAGAAGTCAGCAGGCGGTAGGTCCCTCCATATACATCTTCCGAAACAATGACATGGTCCCCAGCGGACAACAGCATAAACGTACTGGATATAGCCGCCATGCCCGATGCAAAGGCAAAACCTCTCGCTCCACCTTCCAGTAAGGCGATGTAGTCCTCCAAAGCTTGCCGTGTCGGATTGCCAGAACGGCTGTAGTCATGCAGCGGAGGATTGAAAATATCATGATGGTGAAAGGTGGACGCCTGATAAATCGGTACACTCGACGCACCCGTAACACTATCAATTTCAGAGCCAAAATGTAGCAGCTTGGTAGCGAACTTCCGTTCTTTTTCCGTTTCCCGCCCGATTTTCCGCACGTCCTCAATCATTGCTATTCCCCTCCTTCGATTTCTTGACGTGCCGCTTCCAACGCTGAACGCAAATCTTCAATTAAATCATCCGTATGTTCAATACCGACGGAGAGACGCAGCAAACGATCATCCACCCCGACCGCATCCCGAATCTCAGCCGGTATATCGGCATGTGTCTGTACAGCAGGATAAGTCATTAATGATTCCACACCGCCCAAACTTTCGGCAAAAGCAATGAGCTTAATATTTCGAAGCAAGGGCTCCACATAACGGGCATCTTTTACTTTAAACGAGAAAATACCTGTGTTGCCGCTGGATTGTTTGTTTTGAATCTCACGCCCTGGGTGACCCTCAAGCCCTGGATAAAACACCTCAGCCACCGCTGGATGCGTCAGCAGATAATTGGCCAGCACTGTCGCATTATGCTCATGCCGATCCATACGCAGCGCCAATGTTTTCATGCCCTTCATCAACTGATAGCTATCGCTCGGAGAAAGTACAGCCCCAATGGAATTATGCAGGAAGGAAATTTCGGCTGACAGCTCTTTACCCTTGGTTACGATCAAGCCTGCCAGCACATCATTGTGTCCGCCCAGATACTTGGTTGCGCTATGTACCACAATATCGGCACCCAGCTCCAAAGGGCGCTGGAAATACGGTGTTAACAGCGTATTATCTACAATAGTAAACAACTGACGTTGTGACGCCCATTCGGCTACAGCCCGAATATCCGTAATCATCATTAATGGATTCGTAGGCGTTTCAATGAATACCGCTTTGGTATTCGGTCGACATGACTGCTCGATGGCTTCGAGATCATTCGTATCCACATAGCTCGCCGTCACGCCGAATCTGGATAAAATACGTTCCAGCAGACGATACGTGCCTCCATACAGATCCAGCGATACAATCAGATGATCTCCTTGTCCAAACAGGGCAAATACCGTTTGCAGCGCCGCCATACCTGAACTGCATGCAAAGCCTGCATCACCGGATTCCAGTGCAGCGGACGCCTCTTCCAGTACTTTACGTGTCGGATTGATCGTCCGAATGTAATCAAAACCTGTGCTTTGACCCAGACGGGGATGGCGAAACGCTGTAGACTGATAAATCGGAAAATTCACTGCTCCGGTTACCGGCTCTTCGATTGAACCAATCTGTGCTAACCTGCTTTCGATTTTCCACTGTTTCTCACTCATATGAATCCTCCTGTTCACTTCCATAATAGGTGCTGTAACATATGCTGCAAAATTGGATTATCATATCTATACTGCTGCGCTGCTGCAAGGTGGTACTGCGTAGATATAAACGTTAAGCCCCTTTTTAAATCTGGGGCCCGATATCGAAAGGGGTTTCTTGATATACATAATAGTTGAGCCAATTTGAAAATAATAAATTGGCATGCGCACGCCAGGTTGAGGGCGGTGTACGCTCAGGGTCATTGTTGGGAAAATAATTTTTTGGTACTTCAATATCCATCCCTTTGGCGACATCACGATCATATTCCCATTTCAGGGAAAGTGGATCGTATTCGGAATGCCCAGTCACAAAGATTTGTTTGCCATCACGCGTAGCTACCAGATACACTCCGGCTTCCTCGGATTCGGATAAAAGCTCCAGTTCGGCAATATGCTCAATATCTTCGCGCCGAACCTCTGTATGCCGGGAATGAGGTGCATAAAACAATTCATCAAAACCGCGTAGCAATTTCACTTTAGGTTTAATAACGCAATGCGGAAAAACGCCAAAGCATTTGTAATCAAGTCCATATTTGGGAACGCCGAAATGATGAAACAGACCCGCCTGTGAGGCCCAACAGATATGCATGGTCGAAGTTACATTCGTTTTCGTCCATTCAAAAATTTGCCGGATTTCCTCCCAGTAGTTCACATCTTCAAACTCAAGCTGTTCAACGGGGGCTCCCGTAATCACCATGCCGTCAAAACGGCTGTTTCTGATCTCCTCAAACGTTTTATAAAACATGTTCAAATATTCCTGCGATGTATTTTTAGATACATGCGACTTCATGTGTACCAGCGTAACGTCCACTTGAAGCGGGGTATTGCCGACCAGACGCAACAGTTGAGTTTCCGTTGTTTCTTTGGTAGGCATCAAATTCAAAATGGCGATGCGCAACGGACGAATATCCTGATGATAGGCCAGGCTTTCATCCATTACAAAAATATTTTCGCCCTCCAGCACTTCCTTGGCAGGTAGTGTATCCGGAATTTTAATCGGCATGTAAACTCACTCCTTGTTCGGTGAAGTTTTTGCGAAAATCGTCATGTTGAGATGCCGGGCATATAATAAAAAGACCTTCCTCGGTTACGAGAAAGGTCATATTTGTATCCATATGCGCCTCTCTCATCTGTCAGGGCATCGCTCTTTGTAAAAAGCGCGCGTCCTGCAAGAATTAGCACCGTGCGATTAAAATCGCCGGTTGCCGGGTATCATCGGGCTAGTCCCTCCACCTGCTCTTGATAAGATTTCGCTATATTCATTTTGGGTTCATAAAAAGTTCTTGTTGTTCACTTTAATGCATCCGCTGGGCTTCGTCAAGATGAGACTTGTAAGTTTGTGCCCTGCATTCACACTTCGTCTTATATTTCCATATGTTAAATCATACATTACCCTGTCGTCGAAGCTCTTGTCACTACTGTTGATTTAGCCCATGATTTTGCGCTTGAAAGGCTGTAGGCCGAGCGTTATACTATACAAGTGCTATAGGCCGAAAATATAAAGCAGTCGTGCAGATTTAGAGTGCTTTCTGCGATACTGTGGCAACCTAAAAAAGAACATTTGTGAGGTGAATCCGGAATGGAAGGCGACCCGAGTCCGAATAGGCGGCGATCCCTGAACAACAGCATAGGAATGACTTCAGCTTGCCGAAAGACGGGACGCCAGGCTCTGCATGCTCCAAAAGCCTCTGGCTTTTGATGGGGATGCCGCTTACCCGATCCGGCTAACTGGCTAACTGAGTCCATTCCTTATGCTTGAGGTACACGTAT
The DNA here is from genome assembly GCF_014858585.1 of Paenibacillus sp. 23TSA30-6. Classification (NCBI taxonomy): domain Bacteria; kingdom Bacillati; phylum Bacillota; class Bacilli; order Caryophanales; family Paenibacillaceae; genus Paenibacillus; species Paenibacillus sp. 23TSA30-6. Next base: position 33,393 of record NZ_SLTL01000009.1, read on the forward strand.
TTTCCGTTACGACGGAGCATAAGGAGTGACATATATGAAAATCCGTTTGGTAAACAACGGGGTTTTTACCCCTGTCGAAGAAATTGAAATGGCGCTTACTCCGCCAGCAGAAGGTTTTTATTGGATTGATGCCGATGTTGATGATCTGGCAGTGCTCCAGCCTCTATTCTCCATGCATGATCTCGCAGTAGAGGACTGTTTGAGCGAAGAAGAGCAGCGCCCGAAGATTGAAATTTACGAGAGCCATTATTTTATCGTTGTAAACAGCATTCGTTTTGATGATGAAGAAATATTTTTACGTGCTTTGAACATTTTTCTCGGCCGCCATTTCATCATTACGGTGACTAAGCAGAAAATCAATGAGCTACGCACCCTCAAGCCTATGTTATGGGAGCAGGAGGTCAGCCAGCCTGACCGTTTTATGTATCTGTTGGTCGACTTGATCGTTGACAACTATTTTCTGGTTGGTGACCGGATTGAGGTTCGCATTGAGAAGCTGGAAGAAGACATTCTGATGCATACAAAAAAATCGCATTTGAATGAAATTATCGGCTTACGCAGTGAGATTCTGTGGCTGAAAAAAGTGCTTGGTCCGCAAAAAGAAGTCATCAATACGTTGAACAAACGGGATTTACGGCTGATCGACGATCAATTGCAAAAATATTTTAGCGATATTTATGAAAATGCCGTGAAAATTTCGGAGACTTTCGAAACTTACCGCGATCTAATGGGTAACCTTCGAGAAGCTTATCAATCCAGTATCGCTAACCGTGCGAATGAAATCATGCGCGTGTTTACAGCGATTACAACCGTGTTTATGCCGTTGACGGTGATTACCGGAATTTATGGTATGAACTTTGATAATATGCCTGAGCTTCATACGCGTTATGGTTATTTTATCGTCATTGGTATTATGGTGGCGCTGGGGGTTAGCATGTTCTGTATTTTCCGCAAGAAGGATTGGGTTTGAAAAGAAAAGGTTGAAGCAGTAGCCGTATCCTCACAGGATATAGCTACTGCTTTTTTTTGTGTGATTATTTTATATTTGCGCGATGTTATCCCGCATGTCGATCTGATGCCACCTGATGGCGAAAACGGATACGAATCAGACGCAGCCGCTCATAAACTTGATCCAGCCCCGTTTCCGCAGCCTGTTCCTCACCATATACCCGCAGCATGACGGGCTTGAGCAGCGTATCCCCCAGTTCTTCATACGCAGACCAGATCGCCGTCTGCTCTTCCTCAGATACGTTCACCAGTTCCTGACGGATCAGCTTTTCCATATCGATTCCATCTCGATCCAAATGCTCCACTGCTTCAATCATTTCTCTACGATGTAACCCCGCCTTCAGTCCAATATGCTCCAACGTAAGACCGTCTGAAATACCTTCAATAATGGTTTTTGTCAGACTGAATTTATTCAGTTCCTGCTTATATTGGTTCTCTTTTTGCTTGTACAGCCATGATAAGAAAACTTCCTCATCCAGCGTCTCTGTTACCCAATTTAGCGGAAATGGGGTAGTCCGGTCATTTTGTGTCGTAATAGCCAGCAGCTCTTGACCATATTGAGATATTTTACCTTGCCCCACCCCTGGTAGCTCCAGCAACTCCTCCTCGGTATGGGGAAGATAGACGCTAATCAACCGGAGCAGACGATTGGTAGCGATAAAATAGGGTGCTTTTCGCTCGGCAGCCGCCTTTTGTCGTCTCCACATCGTCAATTGCTCATACACATCATCACGCGGAAACAAATCACTATAACAATACAGCTTTTGTAATGTTTGCCCACGTCCTGCTGCCCCTTCCTGCTCATGAAAAACACCATGGATTAAGGGTCTGTAGCCCTCTGCCATCTTAAGCGCCAGCTCGTGACGGTACACATGCAGCAACTCCTGCCACAAGCTGCCCTCATACCACAGATCATCTGTGCTTTCATCCAAGCTGTGTTGTGTGCTCCACCCTGCACTCCATACCCCATCATGTTGTCCAATCCATACCTGGGCAAATTGCTCATGACCCTGTTCATTCCGTTTGGACAAGCGATTTAAAAATAAAATTTCCATGCTTTTTCCTCCATGCTTATAATTGGGTTACAGTCCGGTACAACGCCAAACGCAAAAAAGCACCTATCTCGCGTATTTGCAAGAAAGGTGCTTCCCTTTTTGAGCCGTACTATGCTGTTGCCTATATGATAACCGTACCTCGGATTGTCGTCAACCCGTAATTCTTATTTGTTCAGCTTTTCCTTTGCCAAGGCAAGAGCGCCGCACAATCCGGCATTGTCTCCCAAGCCTGGGGCCACGATATACTGATCAATTTCTGTAGTCAGACTCGGATGCTGTACGTATCCGTTTAACAGTTTTTGAAGCTCGGCGCGAACGAGTGGGAACAGTTGCTCCTGCTTCATCACTCCGCCGCCCATAATAATTTTTTGCGGTGAAAGAATCAATACATAGCTCATCAAAGCCTGTGCCAAATAATAAGCTTCCATCTCCCATGCCGGGTGATCCACAGAAAGCTCATGGCCTTTGACCTTCCATCTTTTTTCAAGTGCAGGACCCGCAGCCAGCCCTTCCAGACAATCTCCGTGATAAGGACATGTCCCTTCATAGGTATCTTCCGGATGACGACGCACCAGGATATGGCCCATTTCAGGATGGGACAATCCATGAATCAGCTTTCCACCGACCAGAGCACCCGCTCCGATACCTGTACCTATCGTAATATAAAGACAGCTATCCAGTCCCTTAGCCGCCCCCCAGATGGATTCGCCCAATGCTGCACCGTTCACATCCGTGTCAAATCCCATAGGTACGTCAAAATGCTCTTTCAGTTTGCCGATCAGGTTATAATTGCCCCAATGCGGCTTTGGCGTTGTTGTAATATAGCCATATGTATCACTGCCTTCGATAGGATCAATCGGCCCGAACGACCCTACGCCCAGCGCTTCAATGCCCTTCCCTTCAAAAAATGCAACGACATTCGCCATCGTTTCTGCTGGCGTGGCTGTCGGAAAGCTCGCGCGTTCCAGCACCTCTCCCTGTTCGTTGCCAATTCCACATACAAATTTGGTACCGCCTGCCTCAATTGCTCCCAATACTGTCATAGCTGCTGTTGTCCCCTCTCAGTCATGATCCGGTTCTCTCTATCCTATATTCACCTGAAACATGTCCAAGGTCAATCCCCTTATCCCAATTGTATATAATCCTTCACAACAATATATATCTCCCTTGACATAACTGTGTATAAAAAAGGACACTAACGCACCAAGCGCCAGCATCCTCATATGTGTAATACGAGCTCCGAGTTGTACCTGTGAAGCCAAACTGGCTTCGTTATGATCCAGTTGCCACACCCATTAACGTACACAAGCTTTTCATTTCAAGCTCCTCAAACTTATCTACAATTTGCACATGATCCAGCGTCAACAGACAACTGTCCAGTGCGCATGCTACAGGTACACCACAGTGAATTTCTGCCAGCTTACGTGACAAATGCAGCATATCTAGATCACTCTCGATCTTTTTGCGCACTGCTGGCGTCAATTGATCCAGATTCTCCAGAATACCTTCAATGGAGTCATATTCCTGTACCAGCTTGAGTGCCGTCTTTTCACCAATGCCTCGTACTCCCGGGTAATTGTCGCTTGCATCCCCCATCAGGCCCTTGAGGTCCACAACTTGGCGGGGTTTGAGCCCTTTTTCAGACAGTAACGTTTCCGGGGTGTACACCATATAATTGCCGTGACCTTTTTTCATAATAATAACCCGTGTCCGCTCATCCACCAATTGGAGTAAATCATGATCTCCAGAGAGAATCATTACATCCATGTCCTCATTCTGCGTATAGTGGCGTGCCAGCGTACCGATGCAATCATCCGCTTCAAAGCCTGCGGCTCCAATATTAGGAATGCCGAGGCTATCCGTCACATCACGGATCAATGTAAATTGAGGAATCAAATCATCTGGCGCGTCAGCGCGATTCCCCTTGTACGCAGCAAAATGCTCCCCGCGGAACGTCATTCCTCCCATATCCCAGCAGCATACGACATGCGTCGGATTATAGGTTTGTACCGCATCCCAAAAATATCGAATAAAACCATATATGGCGTTCGTTGGCACTCCGGCCTTTGTACGCCTTATATAACCGTTTGCAGCAGTTGCATAATAAGCGCGAAATAACAGAGCCATGCCGTCAACCAGCATTATGGATTGTTCATTACGTTGTGTCACAGATTGTATTGCTCCCATTCATCATATTATTTAACTCCAACAGTATAACACATCGCGGAGCCAAATTGGACGTTATTGAGCGCTCCATGCTTCCTCAAATGTTTCCTCTTTGAAGCCTACCGTTACTTTGTTCCCGTCTGTTACAATCGGGCGCTTGATCAATCTTCCATTCGAGGATAAAAGCGAGATTTGCTCTTCACGGCTCATGTCTGCCAGCTTGTCCTTCAGCTTTAGCTCCTTATATACCTCACCGCTCGTATTGAAAAACTTTTTCAGCTCCAGTCCACTTTTGCTGATTAAATCAGCTAATTCCTCCGGGCCGGGCGGTTGTTCAAAAATAGGAATCAATTCCGTTTCATGTCCCTTGCTTTGCAGCCATTTCACTGCATTGCGACAAGTGCTGCATTTGGAGTACTGGTATACTTTCAACTGGCTCATCTTTATGTTAACCCTCCGTATTTCATTCGCTTTGTATATATTTTATTACGGACGACATTTCGCTCTTAACAGCTCCTGCAACTGGGCCATATCGTCCGGCAATGGGGCGCAAAACGTCAACTGCTCTCTGGTCACAGGATGCACCAAGGACAGCTCTGAGGCATGCAGTGCCTGTCGGGGCATCTGGGCATCCAACTGACCATAACGCCTACGTTGCGCAGCGTCAGCAGGCGTATTTCGGTACATTTTATCTCCGATCAACGGACATCCGATAGAAGTCATGTGTACCCGGATTTGGTGTGTACGTCCGGATTCCAGCTTGATCCCGATGCGGCTCCCCTCATTCCAGGCTTCCTCCAGCTTATAGAGTGTAAGGGCCGGATAACCATCAGGGGTCACCATGCGCAAATGCGGATCATCCGGATTACGGTCAATCGGCCCATCCACCCTTCCTTCCTGTGGATCAGGGCAACCGTGCACCAGGGCCGTGTAGCGCTTATCCACCGTCCCCGAAATCATTTGCTCGGAAATATGCTGGTGTACATATGGATTTTTAGCCACCACAAGGACACCCGTCGTCTCCTGATCGAGACGATGAACGGGACGGAACCTGAACAGCTCACCTTTGGCCTGCCAATAATGCACAACCCCGTTAGCCAGCGTTCCCGTGTAATGACCATGAGTCGGATGGACAATCATACCCGCCGCCTTGTTGACAACCAATAAATGCTCATCTTCAAATAAAATGTCAAAAGGAATCGGTTCAGGCAAAATATCATCGGAACGCTCGCGTTCCATACGAATTTCCACCCGATCCCCGGACTGTACCTTTACGCTGATATACACTCGTGTTCCGTTCAGCATAATGCCTTGTTCCGTCAGCTTGAGTTTGGAAATCAGCTTGCGTGAAACATTCATACGTTTTTGCAAAATGGTCTTCAACAGCATTCCCTCCTCCTCAGGAGGGATCGTATACACGATAGGTTCATAGTACAAGCTCATCACAAATTCCCGGTTGCCTCCTTATTTGCGGAACACTTTTTTGCTGCGCACATATTCGACATCCGGTACCCCTTGACGTACATTCGCGGTGCGGGCCACGACGAAGAAATAATCGGACAGACGGTTCAAATACCGACGTACCGCAGGATTGATTTCCGTATGCTTACCCAGTGTGACAGCACGACGTTCCGCACGGCGGCAAACCGTACGGCAAACATGAAGTGCTGAGGACAACGTACTCCCCCCCGGAATAATAAAACGCTCCACCTTCGGATTTTCCTCCTGACATGCGTCAATCCAGCCTTCAAGTCGCTCTGCCAGCTCATCCTTCACCTTGTATTTACTTTCGTTAATTTTGACAAACGCCAAATCCGAGCCGCAATCGAACAATTCCTGCTGTACTTCCTCCAATTGAGTCCGAATATCCGCAAACTTTTCACCTTCGGCAAAGCTGATCGCTTGTCCTACAAAGCTGTTCAATTCGTCAATCGTGCCGTATGCCTCCACACGGTCATCATCCTTGGACACTCGACCGCCGATCACCGAGGTTTGTCCCTCATCGCCTGTTCTTGTATAAATCCCCATGGTATCTCATCCCCTCTATCATTCCGTCAGTGCTTTTAATACCTTAATGGCTTCTTCCTTATTACTCGTACGCGGTGGCACGGTAGCAAATAATGTTTTGGAGTTATATTTTACATCCTTGAACATCTTCATCTGCTCCACCGGAATCCCGAACAAATGAGTTTCCTTGATCATATCTGTTCCTTTTTCCCCCTGCTCCTTCTCCTTAAATACGCCGCCCTCGAACACACCCCGAGCATACGTTTTCTTGTCAAAAGCATCATCTAAAGGCAAATTCGAACCATTCTGTCCATACAACTTCATATCCTCTTCCGGCAAAATAAACAGGTCGTGTTCCCCGGCTGCATATTCAACGACCAGTTTCTGCTGGTTATACAATGGGCTAACTGCAATCTCGATGGTTGGAGCCTGTTCGCCCAGTTTATCCTTAAGCTTTTGCGCCAGCTCATCACGAATAATTGAAGCATCCCCTTGCTTATCCATGATAAAAATGGTGAAACTGTCCTTGTCTCGCCCCCCGCATCCCGCCAACAGCACGAGTGCCAGCATTCCGATGATCCATGGCGACAGCCTTTTCAGCCCTGCTCTCATATGTACGCCCCCTCTTCCATGCCACTAATATATCATAAGTTGTGAACGCAAAAAAAGAAGGCCCTGCGGCCTTCTCTATACGTACGGCTTGGCTTCACACGGTTATACCTTGCATTCCGTACCGTACAGCTTCATGTATTCGTTAATTTTCAAATCGAGCTTGCAACTGATCTCAATGACAAGATCAGAGGTGAAGGACTTCTCTTCCTGAAACGTCCGCATCATCTCATTGCGCAGGAACAAAATTTCATCTTCCAGGGAAATGTCGTATCCTATTGAACCCGATGAATTATATCCAACATATGACATGAGCATTCCTCCTGCAATTGAAAAATTAAACTTCCTGCTTTCGATTTCAAATTATAGCATATAAATTTAGAAATAAAATACTATTTTCTATGATTTACCCATAAAAAAATAATTTTAACCTTCTTTTTTTACTTTTTCTACAAAATGACCAATACGATCCAATGCTTCCGTCAGTTGAGCCACAGAGGTCGCATACGAGCATCTAAGATATCCCTCGCCCCCCAAACCGAACACGTTCCCCGGCACAGCCGCAACCTTGGCCTCTGCCAAAAGACGTTGCGCAAATTCATCCGAGCTTAGTCCTGTGCTTTGAATACTTGGGAAAACATAAAAAGCCCCTCTCGGCTCGTGGCATTCCAGACCAATGTCCCGAAATCCTTCAACCATCAGACGGCGACGCTGATTGTAAGCTTCCACCATGCGATCCTTCTCGCCCAAACCATTGCGCAGCCCCTCAAGAGCCGCTACCTGACCCATCGAAGGCGCACACATCACGGTATACTGGTGGATTTTAAGCATAGCGGCAATTAAATCAGGATGCCCACATGTATACCCAATACGCCAGCCCGTCATAGCGAAGGCTTTGGAAAAACCACTGACGAGAATGGTACGATCCATCATGCCCGGCACAGCCGCGAAGCTGACATGCTTCTCGCCATAATTCAGTTCTGCATAAATTTCATCAGAAATGACGATCAAATCATGTTTTTCTACAACTTTCGCAATCGGAAGCCAATCCTCATAGGTCATGGTCGCCCCGGTTGGATTGCTCGGATAGCACAAAATCAGCACCTTGGATTTAGGTGTGATTTTAGCCTCCAGCGCCTCTGCTGTCAGCTTGAATTCATCCTTGGCGAAGGTTTCGATTCCTACGGGAATACCGCCGCCAATGGAAGTGATTGGAGAATACGAGATGTAGCATGGCTCTGGAACGAGAATTTCGTCGCCGGGTACAATTAACGCACGCAAAGCCAGGTCAATCGCTTCGCTACCGCCCACCGTCACGATAATTTCACTTTTTGGATCATAGCGGACTGCAAATTGCTCATCCAGATATTCACTAATTGCCTCACGCAGTTCAGGCATACCCGCGTTGGAAGTATAGCTGGTAAACCCCCGTTCCAATGAATAAACACAGGCTTCCCGCATATGCCAAGGGGTTGTAAAATCCGGTTCGCCTACCCCCAGAGTAATAATATCCTTGTTGCCGCCCACCAGATCAAAAAACTTACGGATGCCCGAGGATGGAATCTCGCGCACCAATGGAGACAAATATGAGCTCATGGCTTTGCTACTGTCAGTCAATGCTTCAGGTTTGATATTCATCATGATCTTCCTTTACGGCGAAATCATCAGACGATTATCTTCCTGATGATCTTCGAAGATAATTCCGTCCTGTTTGTATTTTTTGAGCGTAAAATTGGTCTTGGTGGACAGGACCGAATCAATAGGCGACAGCTTTTCCGACACAAAATTCGCTACCTCGCGAAGATTGCGTCCTTCTACTTCCACTAGCAAGTCGTATGCACCGGACATGAGATATACTGATTTAACTTGTGGATACAAATAAATCCGTTCGGCGATGCCTTCAAATCCTCTTCCCCGCTCTGGTGTAATCTGCACCTCAATCAAAGCAGTAACCTTTTCGTCGTCGACTTTATCCCAATTGACCACAGCGGCGTATTTGACGATCACATGTTGGTCTTCAAGCTCTTTAATCGCGGCACGTACATCCTGTTCGCCAACTCCCAGCAAGGTAGCAAGCAGAGTCGGCGTCCTTCTTGCATCTTCTTTTAACAATTCCAGCACTTTTAATTTCAAATCATTCAGTTCTGTCATTCTACATAAGGCCTCCATCAAAAGAGATTACTATACATCATACAATACGTGCTTTAAACCTGCAAAGAAAAACCGCCCGCCCCGGTGAACCCGGCAGACGGACGGCTTGTTGTGAGAAAAGGCTTCAAAAGCGGAGTGTCCCGTTTACATATAGTAAGGGTTGTTTTGGTGAGACGGCTGGCCCTGTTGATGCATCGGTTGACCGTATACTCCCGCTGAGGACGATTTTTGCTGAATGAACTGCTGGCACTCCTGTTGGGTCTTGCGAGCTTCTTGAATCTGTTTGTCCAAATCGATGCGCAGTGCTTTAGATGGAGTGGAGTACATATTGTTCTGACTCATCAGACGATACAAATCACCTTGCAGACGTAACGTGTCGTTCGTAAGGTCAGTGAACATCTGACGCACAGACGGACAATTGGATTCTGTTGTCGCCGTTGTGTACTCGCGCACTGTACGTTTCATATCAGCAAGAATGGTATAGAGCAAATCTTCTTCGGGCATAAATGACATATTGTTCTGTGAATACATCCTGTCATACCTCCTTTATGGTTAATGCATGATTACTGCTGCGGTTGCATAGGAGCAAGCTGTTGGTGCTGTTGGAGAGCATTTGAAAGCAAGTTCAGGTGGTGCTCATGAGTTCTAGCGAGTTGCAAACAGGCTTGTTGAATAGCAGGCTGCTGGACGGATGCCGCTGTCGCCGCACATTGCTTGAGTAGCAATTTTTCATTGGAAATGGAGTCTGCGATGTACTCCAGTTCTTTGCCAGTTAAGGGTTGCATGTTCGTAGATTGCATGGTCTGTGCCTCCTTAAATGTTTTGTTGCAAGCTGGTTAGCTTGTCCGTTTGGCGGGATTATATGTATATGCTAGGAGGAGCGGAGTTTATCGAAATTTGATAATTTTGTGAGGGGCGGTTTCTTTTGCTGAGGACGCTACGCGATCCATTTGATCTTACGATCGCTGTTGCCACGGGACTCAAAATAACTACACACATTAAATATTGCATATTGCATTGCTTATAGGGAGTGTTTTGTTATGGAATTGATTAGTGGAAATACGTATTGGCCTAGTATTCTGGAGCAGAAACTGGATTTTCCTCCTTTAACAGAAGATTTGACTTGTGATGTGCTTATCGTCGGCGGTGGGATGGGTGGAGCGCTCTGTGCCCGGCTGCTAGGGGAGCGAAAGGTAGATACGGTCGTGATTGATAAGCGCAAACTGGCGCATGGAAGTTCTTCGGCCAATACCGGATTGCTGAAATATAGCAACGATAAGACGCTGACCTCTTTTATCAACACCTTTGGTGAGGCTAATGGGGTACTGTTTTATCGGATGTGCAAGGATGCGCTGGATCAGTTGGAAAAGCTGGCTAGCACAGTGGACCTGGATCCGTGCTTTATCCGGCGCAGCAGCCTGTATTATGCGAGTACACCCGAGGATGTGTCGGTGCTCCAAAAAGAGTTCGAACAGCTAACCCGCTTTGGATTCCCGGTGGAATATTGGGATGAGCAACAGGTGGCTGCTCGTTTTCCTTTTCGAAAACCGGCTGCGCTGTATACACATGAGGATGGAGAGGTAAATCCGTTTCTTTTTGCACAGGGACTCCTGCAATCTGCCAGTCGTCTTGGTGTACACTTATATGAGCATACCGAAGCGAAGCATTTTGAATTTGGCGACAATGAGGTTGTTTGTCATACCAGCGGTGGAACCATTCGGGCGAAGAAGGTTATTTTTGCGGCAGGCTATGAGTCCCAGGAAATTAAAAAGGATCGTGGAGCCATACTGGAAAGCTCTTATGCGATTGCCACCAATCCAGTTGGAGATTCAGCCATGTGGCATGAGCAATGTCTGATCTGGGAAACCGCCCGTCCTTATCTGTATATACGCTCCACCACGGAAGGACGCGTGATTATCGGAGGGCTGGATGAACCTGTACTCGACCCGGACCAACGTGAAGTCAGACTGTTGCACCAACAGAAAAAGCTGCTGCAAGCATTACAGGAGCATTTTCCGGATATACCCTTCAAGATTGATTATGCATGGGCAGCCGTCTTTGGCTCCTCCCATGATGGCTTACCGTATATTGGCCCGCACCCGCGGTTTCCGAACTGCTACTTTTTGGAGGGCTATGGGGGAAACGGTACAGTTACCAGCATGATGGCTGCACAGCTATTGACTGATGAACTGACGGGCACACACCGACCTGAGATGGAGCTTTTTTCACTAACACGTACCACCAAGCCTTCACCCGAAATCACGGAGCCGCTGGCTTAATAAATACGAAATACGAAAGAGCCTCCAATTCCCATTTTCGTGGGTTTGGAGGCTCTTTTTTGAATATATATTTCAAGCTACTCGGTTTGCCTGTGCCAGCGTCGTGCCTTGGAATGAGACTTGCTCTGTTTCGTTGTTTGCTCCTTCTTTAGCACATTGCGCATAAATACCCATCCCGCCACGGGCATTAATGCAAGTCCAATCAACAGCCAGATCATGGCTATAGGTGCCTTGCTCATACTCAACACACCCAGAAAGATAAGCATTCCTGTCAATCGACCTACCATCAGACACAACTCGCGTAGTACGACCAGTTCCACCCTCTGATTAGCATCCTTTTCGCTCACTCCCATCAGGTCAAAGCTAGCGGAAATCATCGGGATTAAATATAACGGCAAAAACAAGGCGGTCCCGATGCCCATAATCAGCAGCGTGCTATACTCCATACGCCACAGTAACGGCAAAAGCGCAATCACCAGCAGCACGGCACCCAACAGCATGCCAACCGAGCGATAATGTGGCTTGAGCCATTTGCCAACAGCCCAAAAGCTGAAAAATGAAACTGCGGATGTAATAAGCGAAAACTGCGCCAGCTTCCACTCCTGCTGAGTAGCGACGTACACAAGCAGCGTAATCAGGAAGGCAAAAACCCCTTCACGAATGCCCTGTGTAACAAGCGACAACGACAATGGCCGCCACATACTTCCTTTTTTCGACAAACGCTGCTTGGGCTCCAGCCAATTGTAACTTCCTGTCGTCTTACGCTTGCGAAGAAAGAAACTCAGCACTACCCCCACCACATAAAGTGCCAAAGAGATGCTAAATATCACGCGGTATCCCGCATCATCCTCCATACGGGCGATAATCCAGCCGGACAGCCAAGGACCGACAATGCCCGAAAACGAGCCCAGCAGGCCCACCCATCCGTTAAAATGATCCCGGCTTACCCGATCTGTGACCTCAAAAAAAATCACATTAAAAGCTAGCCAAAACAAACCCAACGCTGCACCCAATAGCATCCCTAACGGCCATATGTAGTTTACAGCCTGCGATCCCGTATATAAAACCACCAGATAAAATAATCCGGACAACGCGGTCCCTACGCGCAGAGCATTCATTTTGTTATGCTCCTTGACCCATTTTCCAGCCAGCCAGACCATGATTCCCAGCGCAATTTGCTGGCTAACATTAAACCAGCCAATCATCGCGTAATCCTGCCTGCTTTTCCACAGATATACGTTAAGAAAAGTACCTGACAAAGCTGCCGCAAACACAAACAATCCATTCAGGCTTAGCAGCAGAATGGATTGTCCGTTCAGGTTTGATTTCAATGAATTTCCCCCTAACCGAAAATCACCATTCAGCTCCTTTTAACTCAGCTTGCTTCGGAGCTTCTTCGGCTTAAGATGCCCGAATTCAACTTGGGCTTATCCGGGGGAATATAATTAATTGTTGGAAATACCACTCAGCTTCTCTAACAAACGCAATCGGTCATCCTCTGACAACGTCTGCTGAACATGGAAGCAGCTTGGACATACATATACATTTAAGACAAACGGCAAATCCAGAACAGGTCTGCCGAGCGCAGGAGACATCGACGGTACAAAGCCTTCTCCGGTCACGGTTTGCGAACCTGCATGCAGCATGTATTCACCGCATTGGGAACATTCAAGAACCTCATCTTGTCTGTCGAGTATTTGTTCAGCGCCTTGTTCATAAGCCATTAGATCCGCACCGCTTTCTTCAAATTTTTGCAGGGTATGCAGCACAGGCAGCTTATGAAGCTCGTTGTCCTGCAACAATGGAGCGTCAGCCGGCTTTTCAACTACGACTTCATCCTCTGCTTCATATAAAATATCCTGCTCATCATCATCCCCAAGCTGAATGCTCAACGTACGATAGCGCTTTAGGTCTTCCTTCCCAGGGGAAGGCGCTGCTTGACCCACAGAAGTCGCATCATCATGGCTGTGTTCGTGGTCATGTGCATGAGTATGCATGTGTTCACTTTCTTCATGTCGGTGCTCATCCGTATGCCCATGAACATGTGCAGAATCAGACTCCGTTTCATCTTCATCATCGGTGATATCCGAATACCCTTTCAGGTCATTATGGCAATAAGGGCACTCTTCTTCAGGTCCCAATTCTTCATCCCAAATAATTTCCATGTTACACCATGGACAAATAGTCATTTCCAAGCTTCATCATCCTTCCGTTCCATGCGTATACCAAGCTCTAGTATACAGGATGTGTCAAGTTACACTGGCACCGATCACATAAGATAACGATATCGAGATAATCATGGAGAACAAGCCGACAGCGCGGTTGTCCTCCTTAATTTCCTGATCGATTGAAAATACCGGTGTCAGAAACTCAAACAGAAAGTACGCCGCAAGCAGCAGTAAAAAGCCGACGAACGACCAAATCATCGTATCGTACACGCTGGATTTGGCTTCCATCGCAAAGCGGAGCACGTTGCAAATACCGAACATTTTCCCGCCCGTAGCCATCGCTACTGAAATATTGCCGCGTTTGATCTCTTCCCAGCATTTATAGCGGGTTACCAGCTCAAAGCAAGACAAAAATACAATCAGCTCCAGCACCGCCACCGAGAAATAGCCCAGCATCATTCCTAACGGATGTGACAGCAATTCATCAATCGCCATCTTCACTTTGTCCCTCCCGTTCTACAAAGCGTTCCCGACCGAATGGCCGGTAACCCGTAGCTCATTCCAATTCAGCAACCGTCACGCCTGTGCCGCCTTCATTGTAATTTCCGATACGGTAGCTTTTCACATGCTTATGCTTGCGAAGGTACTCCTGAATACCGGTCCGAAGAACCCCTGTACCCTTGCCATGAATAATGTGTACCTGCCCCAGATTGGCCAGAAATGCTTCATCCATGAAGCGATCTACCTCCATCAGCGCTTCCTCCACGTTCGCACCGCGCAGATCAAGCTCGTTTCGCACATTATCATCCCGTGTTCGCTTAATGCCAGTTACCGGCTTCTGGACTCTCGGTGCCGTTGTTTGGGCGGGTTGCAGTAGCTCCAGATCGTCCAGACTGACCTTCATTTTCATGATTCCCAGTTGCACCACGGCCTCCTTGCTACCGGACAGTTCCACCACATGGCCTTTTTTATTCAGACTCTGAACGGATACCTCATCGCCAGCTACGATAGAACGAGTACGTGCAGCGGCCGGGCGCTTGACTGCGCTTTTCTTACGCTGTTTCGGTTCCGCTTCATCCAGCTCTCTGCGGGCTGCAATCAGCCTGTGCTCCTTAACAGAGGCTCCTTCTTCCTGAGCCAACTTACGCAGATCGGCAATGATTTTCTCGGCCTCGCTGCGAGCTTTGTCCACGAGACCTCTCGCTTCGTCCGCCGCTTTCTCCAGCATACGGTCCCGCTGTGCTTCCAGCTTATCCAGCTCATTTTGGTGACGGGTGCGCAGTTCTTCCATCTCCCCACGCAATTGTTCCGCCTTTTCCCGCTCTTGCTCGGCTGTCAGACGATTCTGTTCCAGTGACGCAATCATATGTTCTACGCGCTGGTCTTCTTCTGTCACCTCACCACGGGCATAATCCAAAATACGACTCGGCAATCCCAGGCGCTCAGCAATGGCAAAAGCGTTACTTCGACCAGGTACACCCACGAGCAGGCGGTATGTCGGACTTAATGTAGCAACATCGAACTCCATACTCGCATTAATGATTCCTTTGCGCTCATAGGCATAGGCCTTCAATTCACTGTAGTGAGTCGTCGCAACCATACGGCAACCCAAAGCATGCATATGCTCGAGAATGGATACAGCCAAAGCCGAGCCTTCCGCAGGATCGGTTCCTGCACCTACCTCGTCAAGCAGCACAAGGCTTTTAGGCGTCATATTTTTTAGGATGCTGATAATGTTGGTCATATGACTGGAAAAGGTACTCAGGTTTTGCTCAATGCTTTGCTCGTCACCAATATCTGCATAGATCGCATCAAATACGCATAGCTGGCTCTCGTCCTCTACAGGCACAAAAAGTCCCGACATCGCCATCAGACTAAGCAAGCCGATGGTTTTCAGCGTAACGGTTTTTCCCCCTGTATTCGGTCCGGTTACGATAATGGAGGTATACGAATTGCCCAGCTCCACATCAATCGGAACGACCTGCTCCAACGGAATAAGAGGGTGTCTGCCTTTTTTCAGCTTCAAGTAACCCCGATCATTCATCAAAGGCAAGGTTGCCTTCATCTCACGAGCGAGACGAGCTTTGGCGAAAATAAAATCAAGCGTCCCCAAAACATCTACATCATATAGCAGCATATCCGCTTGTTCTGCGACAAGTGCGGTCAGCTTTTGTAAAATCACTTCAATTTCGCGTTCTTCTCTCAACCGTGTTTCCCGCAGCTTGTTGTTCATGGCCACGATGGATTCAGGCTCGATAAACAGCGTTGCACCGGAACCGGATTGATCATGCACAATTCCGCCAAAATAAGAACGATACTCGGCTTTAACCGGGATTACAAAACGGTCTCCACGGATCGTAATCAACTGATCCTGAAGCATTTTGGATACGGTGGAGGAACGAATCATGGAATCGAGCTTTTCCCGAATACGCACTTCACCCGAGCGCAGCTCTCTGCGGATTTGTGAAAGCTCTGTACTGGCAGAATCCAGTACCTCTGCATTTTCGTCGATACAGCCTTTAATCGAGTTTTCCAGACCTCTCTGTTCTGAAAGCTGCTCACTCCAATACAGCAGTGTTTCAACTGGATTTTCCTCATGCAAACTTGCCACGTACACCTGTACACGGCGTGCAGCCTGAACTGTTGTCCGAATGCCAAGCAGCTCCTGTGGACTCAATGTTCCGCCGATACGGGCGCGCTTGACCGCCGGAGTAATATCCACGACTCCGTTAAACGAGGGTACTCCTTTAAGTCGATCGGCAGCATAGGCCTCATCCGTGCCTTTTAGCAATTTCTTGATATGCTCCAAATCATCGCTGGGCTGTAGCCGCTGGGCTGTCTGCTGACCAATCGCGGTTTGAGCATAGTGACTTAGTTTATTTAAAATTTTTTGATATTCTAGGGTTTTGAATATTTTAGAGTCCAACTTCACTACTCCTTTCACTTATATCTATATTATAACGAAAGCCGCGCACTTACGCTATTTGCCAACTCTGTTTTACACATAAGAAAGCCGTTTATGCCACACAATACCTTTGTATAACCCTGTACATTCAAAAAACAAAGGAGGTTATTCCGTGAGCATTCTCGGGCACATTGTGCGTTTCATCGTTGCCGCTTTGGTTCTGATGGTCGTAAGCTGGATCGTTCCCGGCTTTAGTGTAGGCGGCTTTTGGAGCGCGCTGATCCTTGCCATTGTCATTGCCTTGATCGGTTACATCATTGAGGCTATGTTTGGCCGACGCGTTTCACCATTCGGACGCGGTATCGTAGGCTTTCTGGTGAGCGCTCTGGTTATCTGGATGGCTCAATATGTCGTGACCCATGTCAGTGTTTCCGTTCTGGGCGCATTGCTCGCTGCATTGGTTATCGGGATTATCGACCTCTTCATTCCGGTATCGACACCGTTTGAAGCCGGCCGCAAGAGCGAGAAATAATTTGGGTTCACATTTCCGACAAGGTTGTTCCACAGCAGATTTCTTCTGCCGATGGACAGCCTTTTGTCATCTACAGAACCGAACAGAATACAGCATACAAATAATCCCCGGCGATAAGCAGCCGGGGATTGCATTGCATGTATAATCCGTATCTACTGATCCTGTTCGATTAATTCAATCCACTCATTGTACTCGGATTGAAGCTTGGTATACTCTTCTTGCAATTGACGTAATTCCGTCGATATCTTCTCCGTATTTTCCCGATCCACATCCTGCTGAACCTGTAAAAGACGAAGCTGATGAGCCGCCAGCTCATACTTCTGACCGACTTCCTCCAGCTCGGACTGTAAAGCCATCCGTTCCTGATCTACAGATTGCCGTTCAGCCTTCGCCGCCTCGGCAGCTTCAACGGCCAGACGAATTTCCTCTTGAAGCTGTTCCTTTTGTTCAACTGTTACGGCTATTTCCCGTTCCCACGAAGCAAATTCTTTCTTGCGGGCAGCATCTTCGGCTTCCAAACGTTCCGCTTCGGCCTTCAACTGCTCATATTTAAGCTGCCATTCCAGTGATTCCTCTTCAGCACGCTCCAGTTCCTTCCGCCGTTCACTATCTTCACGCTGGAGCTGCTTGATATTCTGTCCCAGTTGCTCTGCCCGGCTCTTCATGCTTCCATACTGCTCCTGAAGCGTTTTGTAAGCCTTTGTTCCCTCTTGCTCACGCAGGATTGCCTTCTCCAGCTCGTCCTGAACGCGAATCAGCTCAGGTGAAAGCTCCTTGATTCTCGCTTCCAACTGCAACAGACGTTGCTGCTGTGCAGCAAACTTATGATTTACAGCTTCAACCTCAGTCACGGCATGCTGTAATTGCTCCTGTACAGTCTCCTTCTGTTCACGTACTTCCAGTATCGAAAGCTCCAGTTCATCTACTGCGAGCTTGCGCTCCTCTGCAAGCTTCTGCCAAGACTTCTCGCTTTCGGCCAGTGTAGCCAGCTCACTTTGCAGTTTGCGGGAGGACACATGCGCCTGCTCCAGCAACTTCTGCATTCGGCGCTGTTCTTCCTCCAGCTTGGCCGCTTGCTGCTGCGTTGCCTTGGCTTCCGCCGCCAATTCATCGTAACGGCTTTGCAGCTCTTCACGCGCAAGTGTATCCGTCTGCTCGCGCTCTGTCGCAGCCTGTCGCTGTGTTTCCAGCATAGACTCCAGTTCGGACTGCTGTTGCTTCAATGCTGCAACCTGCTCTTGCGCCTCTCCCAGACGGGAAGACAGCTCTGTACTGCCTGCTTGAGCCTGCTCCAATTGCTCTTGAAGCTCCTCGACCCGAATCTCCTGCTCCAGTGCAGCTTCCTCGGCTCGTTTCTCCGCTTCCTGATGCTGGAGCTTTTCCTCATTCAGCACCAGTTCCGCCTGTTTGCGCTCCTGCTCCAGCTGCTCATTCAGCCCAGACCACTTGTCCTGCCATTCAGTGACCTTCCGGCTATGCTCCTGCTGCAAAGCAGAACGCAGCTTGTCCAGCTCTGTACGCTGACGCTCCTGTTGAGCCTTCTCCGCAGCCGACAGCTTGGCTTCTGCCTGTTTGGCCGCTTCGGCCAGCTCCTTCTTGGTTTGCTCCTCCATCTGGCGGATACGGGCATTTGCCGCCTCCTGCTGCTCTTTCAGCTTACGGGAAGCTTCCTGACGGGACTCCTCCAATTGACGTTCAGCCTGCTTTTGTCCATTTTCGAGTTCTGCCGCTTTTTTCTCCTGCTGTTCCAGCTTCGCCTTTAATTCGGCAATTTCCCTGGCTGATGCGGATTCGGTCTCCGTCCATTTTTTCATAACCGTTTCCTTCTCTTCCTTCAATTGGGCAAAAGACTGCTGCATATCCGTATTTTTTTGCTGCTGTTCTCCAAGAGCCGTCTGAAGTTGAGCCAGTTCGCCCCGAAGCTCCGCCCGCTCCCCGGCCAACCGGTTCATATGACTCTGAATTTCCTGAATTTGTACAGCTTCTTCTGCCATATGAACCGCAGCCAGCACGGCAATTCGGGGCATATCAAGACGCGAATGAGCCTGAGAAATGCTATGCATGCGTTCATCCACGTAATTGGCAACCTGCTTCATATAATCGGTATTACTGCCGACGAGTTTATAAGAAGTACCGTAGATCTCTACAGTGACGCGAGTACGATCTGGTGTAGTCACAATTATGCCCTCCTTCAATACTACTGTATGTTGATTCTAAGTTGTGTCCGGTACTATGGTAACCCGCCCTTCGTGAAGCGTTCAACCCCATTAGTCCGGTTTCCCCGCAGCGGGTGAATATCAGAGTAGAGAGCTTCAATGATGATAGGCCAAAAAGCCGTATCGAACCTCTGTCACTAAGATTCGATACGGCTCCCCGCATTTCCTGCTACTTTCTCAATTCCGCTCCAAAAGTTTGTTCCAGAGACGTCACGACAGGAATATGCGCCGCATTAATCTCTTCATCCGTCAGCGTATGCTCCCAATGACGGTAGGTCAGGGAGATAGCTACGCTCTTCTTGTCTTCGCCAAGCTTGCTACCTGTAAATACATCAAACACCCGTGCATCCTGTAATAGCTCTCCGCCCGCCGCATGAATCACACGCAGCAGTTCGCCTGCTTCTACGTCCTTATCCACCACGAGGGCAATGTCGCGTTCCACGGACGGGAAGCGAGCCAGCTCTCTGAACTGAATGTGACTGTTGGCGTGTTCGATCACCTGTTGCAACGCAATTTCCGCTACATACGTATCATTCAGCCCATAAGACTGTTGCAGCTCCGGATGGATCTGCCCGATGGTGCCGATTCGTTGGGAGGTCCCATTCACATCCAGCCATACGGAGGCAGAACGTCCCGGATGATAGCTTTGCGGCTGGTCAGCCACATAACGGATGCTTGCACCCAATCCAAAATAGTCAAATACCGTTTCCAGCGCGCCTTTAATATCAAAGAAATCGACCTTCTCAGCACCGATATTCCATTGTTTTTCACGGCGTACGCCAGTCAGCAGCAGACTGAGCACTTGAATTTCCTGAGGCTGGCGAGTCAGCGTTTGTTCCGCGGTATAAAATACAGTTCCTATTTCGAAAATCGCCAGATTTTCCTGCTTCCGGTTCATGTTATACACTGCTGTATCCAGCATTTGCGGAATAATGCTCGTACGCAGCACACTGCGGTCTTCGCTCATAGGCATCGCCAAACGTACAGGATGGCTTCCCTCTGTCAGCGCATTAAACAAACCTGCACTTTCCGGATGCACAAACGAGTAACTAATCGTCTCTTGCCAACCGCCATGGGCCAGCAATTTCCGCAGCGAACGGCGCAGTGATTGCGATGCCGTCAAAGCACCCGGCGTCGTCGGTCCTTCAATCGGCGTCGTCGGAATGTTGTCGTAACCATACAGGCGGGCCACCTCTTCAATCAAATCCACATCTATGGTAATATCCCCGCGACGTGTAGGCACTTCCACTTCCAACACACCTTGCTCCACGTCACCGCATCCGAAATGAAGTTTACCGAAAATCGTTTTCACCTCAAGCAGCGACAACTCTGTTCCCAAATATCGGTTCACTTTATCCAGCGACAGCTTGATAATCCGGTTCTCGGCCTTCGCAGAAGCAGATTCTACGATACCCTGGTGTACAGTGCCTCCTGCATAACGCTGAATCAGCGCTGCCGCACGGTTCACCGCAGGTACAACAGCACCCGGATCAACCTCTTTTTCAAAACGCAGGCTTGCTTCGGAACGAAGTCCAAGCTGACGGGACGTTTTGCGAACCGTACCGCCGTCAAACTTTGCAGATTCCAGCGCAATGCTGACCGTCGCATCTGTAACTTCAGAATTGGCTCCGCCCATCACCCCTGCCAGCGCAATCGGCTTCACGCCGTCTGTAATCAGCAGCATATGTGGCTCCAGCTTGCGCTCCTGATCGTCCAGCGTAACCAATGTTTCGCCTGCACGAGCGAGACGTACTTCGATGTTGCCATTTTCCAGCTTATCCGCATCAAAAGCATGCAACGGCTGACCGTATTCCAGCATGACATAGTTCGTAATATCCACGATGTTGTTGATTGGACGAACACCCGCCGCCATCAGGCGGTTTTGAATCCACAGCGGAGAAGCCCCCACTTTTACACCCGTGATATATCGAGCCGCATAGTGCGTGCACAGTTCAGGTGTATCCACCTTTACCGACAGATGATCTGCCGCCGCATCGCTGATTTCCACCAAATCCTTAGCCGGTTCAGCCAGCGAAATGTCACGCCCCAGAATCGCGCTCACTTCATAAGCCGCACCATGCATACTCAAGCAATCCGAACGGTTTGGTGTCAGATCAAAATCCAGCACCTGATCATCCAGCGCGAGCAGCTTCGTAATCGGCGTACCAATTTCAGCATCCTCAGGCAGTACGAGAATACCTTCTTGCAGCTCTTTGGGCAGCAGCTTGTCATTCATGCCCAGTTCCTTCGCCGAACAGATCATACCCATGGATACAACACCACGCAGCTTGGCCTTTTTAATCTGAAAATCTCCCGGCAGCTTCGCGCCCACGATGGCAACAGGAACCTTTTGCCCTGCATCCACATTTTTGGCGCCGCACACGATTTGCAAATCTTCCTCTTGTCCCGCATCGACGATACACACATTCAGCTTATCCGCATCAGGGTGTTTTTCCTTGCTTTTGACATAACCAACCACGACGCCTGTAATCCCTTTGTTGCGATGTTCGACCTCATCAATTTCAATGCCCGAACGGGTGATTTTCTCAGCCAGATCCTCCGCGCTCACCTGATCCAGCGATACGTACTCGGATAGCCAATCGAATGATACTTTCATATGGGTTCACTTCCCTCGATATAGTTGTTTATTGACGCGCAAACTGCTTCAAGAATGACAGGTCGCTGTTATAAAAATGACGAATATCGTCAATTCCGTATTTCAAAATGGCAATCCGCTCTACACCCATACCGAATGCAAAACCGCTATATACCTCGGGATCAAAACCGCCCATTTCCAGTACTTTCGGATGCACCATGCCACAGCCCAAAATTTCGATCCATACGCGCTCGCCATTTTTCTTTACAAAAGTCACGTCTACCTCAGCACTCGGCTCTGTGAACGGAAAGAAGCTTGGACGCAGACGGATTTCGGTCGATTCCCCGAACATTTCGCGTGCGAATTGCAGCAAGGTTCCTTTCAGATCACTCATGCGAATGTCTTTTCCAATCACAAGCCCTTCAATTTGGTGGAATTGGAAAGAATGCGTAGCATCGTCATCATCACGTCGGAAAACCGTACCCGGACAAATGACCTTAATCGGCGTTTCGCCCTTCATCGCCTCCATTGCGCGAATTTGAACAGGTGACGTATGGGTACGCATCAACAGATCCTCGGTCAGATAAAACGAATCCTGCATATCCCGCGCCGGGTGATTCTTAGGGAGGTTCAACGCTTCAAAGTTATAATAATCTGTCTCTGCCTGTGGACCCTCCGCAACCCGGTAACCCATACCAGTAAAAATGTCCTCAATCTGCTCAATTACTTTATTAAGCGGGTGCAGCCCACCTTGCGGCAATGTGCGTCCAGGCAGCGTAACGTCGATCTTTTCCGCTTGCAGACGCTCATTCGTCTCCGCTTTCGTGAACTCATCCTGCTTACGGTTGACGACTTCTTCAATCGCCTCGCGAACTTCATTAGCTACCTGTCCGACAACTGGACGCTCTTCCGCGCTCAGCTTGCCCATACCGCGCAAAATTTCAGTCAGCGCACCCTTTTTACCCGAATATTTAACCCGCAGATCGGCCAGCTCTTTGGGCGTTGCCACCTTCTCCAATACTTCCAGTGCTTCTTCCTTCAAGGCCAGCAAATGTTCCTTCATTTGGATGGTTTCGCTCATCGCCTGTTCAGTCCCCTTTCTTCATATCCAGCTTTTCAGACAACAAAAAAAGGTCCTCTCTCCCGGTAAAGGGACGAAAAGACCGTGGTACCACCCTCGTTAGACAATCCTGCTCAGCTCATCCCGCGCTTTGTCTTTCGACAATTTCTGCCATTCGACAGTACAGGTTTATGCATGCTTTGCATGATCATCTCGCTCTGCACGTTGTAACGGTCGTGAACCGGTATCCCCTACTTGCCCGCTTGCCATCTACAAATGGCATACGAGGTTCAAGGAACTGCTCCGGAGCGAACTTCAACAGCCTTGTTTTGCAGAAACGCTCTCAATCCTACGGCGCTTCCTCCCTGTTCAATCAGACACTGCCTACTCTTCTCCATCAAGACATTTTCAAATTTCGAACTATTGCTCATTATTATATGCAAACCCTAGCGCTTTGGCAAGCCGGGCATACGGTTTTACCCATTCTGACGCAGCCGTTTAATCCGACTGATCCAGTTTGGCACGAATACGCCTGATTTCCGACAACAGTTCCTCATTTTCATCGTCCAGCCCGACCGTACCCATCAGTTCCGTAAGACGCAACTGCAATTGCAGACGCTCCTCGCGCTGCTCCTGATCCTCTGGTTCCTGTTGAAGGTTCTGCTGATCTTCCTTCTTTTCGTCGGCGGTCCCTTCGTAGATTTCATAAACGCCTCCAGGCTGCATATCAAGCAAACGGGTTGCCGTCCGGCGCACCAGCTCCCGGTCATGCGAGACAAGCACCAGCGCCCCGCCGTAACTGCGCAAGGACTCCTCTACAATCTCACGGGTTTCAATGTCAAAATAATTGGTCGGCTCATCCAGCACCAGCAGGCTGGCTCCGCTAAAATACAAGCGTAGAAAGGCCACCCTGCATCTCTCACCCATACTAAGCGTCCCGATCCTCTTGAACACATCTTCTCTGGCAAAAAGAAAGCATCCCAGCACCGTTCTCGCTTCCGTCTGCGTCATGGTGGGGAGCGCAAGCAAACTATCCAGCAATGTCTGATCCTCTGGAAGCTGCTCCAGTTCCTGTGAAAAATATCCGATTTTCAGCTGTGGATTCGCTGTGATCTTACCCTTATACGGCTCCAGCTGACCCGTCAACAGCCGTAGGAGCGTTGTTTTGCCAATCCCATTCGGCCCCCGAACAGCCAGGCGATCGCCACGTGCAATGTTCAGGTTGAGATCCTGTACAATGGTATGGTCGTCGTAGCTAAAATAGACATGCTCGGCGCGCAGCAGATATTTGGCCTGAAACCCGCTGTCACTTAATTTCATATGCAAAGATGCTACTTCGCGCGGCTGCTCAACCCGGTTGGCCTCCAGCCGTTCCAGCTCCTTCTCCTTCGCATGATAACGGGAAATATTTTTATTAGCCTTGGCCTTATAAAAGCTTTGCGTAACGGCCATTTCCACATTGGAAGCTGCCCGGTGCGCCTGATGGAACCATTCCCGGTAATTTCGGATCGTCTCCTCCAACGCCTGCCGTGCCAGTTCCTGCTTCCGATAGTTGGCTTCCTGCTCCCGCAGCTCCCGTTCCTTATGCGACTTATATTCAGTATAGCCACCCTTATAGCGGCGAATGCCCGTTGACGTCAGCTCACATATACCTGTAGCTACCCGATCCAAAAAGGCTCTGTCATGCGATACAAACAACAGTGTCCCTTGATATGTGGACAGCCACTGCTCCAGCCAAACCAGACTTTCGGCATCCAAATGGTTGGTCGGTTCATCCAGCACCAGCAGCTTCGGCTGTCTGACCATCAGTCCGGCCAACCGCACTCTCGTCTTCTGCCCTCCGCTCAGGTCACCATAGGCAATAGGCCACGTCTTAGCAGGCATGCCCATCCGGGTCAGCGCCTTTTCCACTTCGGACTCCCACGCAAAACCTTGCAGCCGCTCGTACTCATCCATCAGCTCGCCATATTGCTCTAGATGACGCTCTGCTTCCTCACCCTTATGGGCAATTTCGGCCTCCAGTTGCTTCAGCGTCATCCTGACTCGCCAATGCTCAGGACTGGCCTGCTGTGCCGCCTCAAGTGCAGTTCGGGCGAATTGAATGGTGTCCTGCTGCTTCAGCCAGCCCCGCTCCTCCAGCGGTAATTCATGCTCTACCTTACCTGAAGTCGGCGCCTCGTCGCCTAACAGTATCCGCAATAGCGTCGTTTTGCCGGCTCCATTTCTTCCGAACAGGGCGAGTCGTTCCCCCTCCGTCACATCCATCGATACATTCTCAAACAAAGACGTTCCGTTCCAATCCTTTATCACATTGCGGATACGCAAAATGGTTTTCATATGGTAATCATCCTTTCCCTGTCCGGTTCCAATACCGAAAGCAATAAAAAAAGCCGCAGAAGGCTGCGGCTTGCATACAAGGAATATAGAATGACTGCTATGAATCGTTTCAGAACATACGTTTGTGAGAAAGAGAACCGTAAACGGAGAAAAGCATAATCCCGTTACGGAGCAAACGTATACGTCCCAAACCTCATTTCAGACACACTTCTCCCGTTGCAGCATACAGCCGCCTGCCAGTAACTGTGCAGTTTATGGGGAAAATCAGTGTGCTTACTTCATCGGACGTATAGTTACCTTCCTTTTCACGGAATACTTGCTTGCAGCCAGTATAGCAGATCAGAACGTATTTGCAAATCCATTGTGCATCAAAATTATTTGTTTTTAACATGGAAATATCCATATCTCATAAGCCCGGGCCCGCGAACTTGCAAATTTTCAAAATAATTATTGGCGATAGTGATATGAGGTAAGCCATCGTAGCTTTTATTGCCATCATCAGGATAACCCAGAATGAGGCCATACTTATGATTAGCAAATTTGGATGCCCCCGGTTAATAGTGTAAAAATAGTTCGTAAGAACGCAAACAAGCCTGGACACCCGATTTGCATCCCGGCTAATCTATATGTAATCCAATTGCCCCATTTAAAAAGGAGTCTGTCATACGTCGAGCTATGGGCAAAAATAAAAACCCCTGCGCCGCAAGGGTTTCGAGCATTTTTACGGCAAAGCGGGTGATGGGAATCGAACCCACGCTATCAGCTTGGAAGGCTGAAGTTCTACCATTGAACTACACCCGCACTTTAGAAAATCTCAATTCTTATATATGACACAATCAAACTGTTGTCAACCAGCAGAATCAGGATGTTATCTAGTATAACTTACCTGCCTGTAAATTGCAAGCAAACTACATACCATCCTGCACCAGCCAATTCATAGGTTTGCGCAAAAACAAGTTTTCAAAGGATTCCGCCGGAATGGGCCGACTGAAATAATAGCCTTGTCCCTCATGGCAATCCTGAGCCTGTAAAAATTGGAGCTGACCCTCATTTTCCACTCCTTCAGCCGTAACCTTCAGCTTCAAATGGTGGGCCATGGAGGCAATGGTCGACACAATAGCCGCATTTTTGCTGTCGACCAGCACCTCATTGACAAAGGAACGGTCAATTTTAAGACGGTCAATCGGAAGATTTTTCAAATAATGCAACGAGCTATAGCCTGTTCCAAAATCGTCGATGCTGATTGCGACACCAATAGCTTTTATTTTTTTCAGTTGCTCAAAGGCTCGATCCTTATCAAAAGTCATACTCTCTGTAATCTCCAGCTCCAGATAACACGGTTCCAGTTCCGTATAGGTCAAAATGCCACGAATCACATCCACCAGCTTTTTTTGCTGAAATTGGCGCATGGATAGATTCACCGATATCGGAATCGGCTGGTATCCGGCCTTCTGCCAGCGCTTGTTTTGCAGGCACGCTTCCCGTAGCACCCATTCCCCCAAAGGCACGATCAGGCCGCTTTCTTCGGCCACCGGAATAAAATCTCCCGGCATCACCATTCCGCGATGAGGATGATTCCAACGCACCAGTGCCTCCAAGCTCGTCAGTTCACCGCTTTGCAAATGAACACGCGGTTGATACACCAGTGAAAATTCCTCATTTTCGAGCGCGCGCCGCAAATCATTTTCCAATTGGAGCCTTTCCTGCGCCCGCATCTGCATGCCACTGGTATACCGCTGAAAATTCACTCCCTGCTCCTTGGCATTATGAACAGCGGTATCCGCGTGCTGAATGAGCTGCTCACCCTGAGTGGCATCCAGTGGGTACAAAGCTATTCCCATACTCACCATAACATGATAATATTCACCATTAATATCAAAAGGCTGCTCAAATAACTTTACCATATCATCAATACGATTTTTCATGGCATCTATATCCTTGTAGCCCGTGAGAAGAAACGCAAACTCATCTCCGCCCATGCTGAAAACATCCTCGCCTTCACGGCAAAAATGCTCCAAGCGTTCGCCTACAACATAGAGCAAATAATTCCCTGCCGTATGCCCCAGCGAATCGTTAATGGTTTTGAATCGGTCAATATTCAGTATTAAAAGAGTTGCGGTTTCATCGGGTTTTAATGAATTGCGCAGAGATTGCTCGAGACGTTGTGAAAGACGCCGACGATTCGGCAGCCCTGTGATATCGTCATAATAGGCTATGTAATTAAATTCAGATTCTGCCGCCTTCTTTTCCTGGTATGGAACAAGGACCATTAGCCGAACCAATCCGCTCAGCAGATCATAGAATGCAATAGCACTCATCAAAAGTCCCATAAGGTGATTTATATCACTCATTTGCCGGGAGGACAAATAAAACAACTGGCTCACGATACACAGCCCAATCCCGCGAAGCATAAGCAACATACCAAATTCCGCTGGGAGATGTCGGGAATATTTTCGTGCACCTAAAATAAAATTGGATACAAGCAGAAACAGGATAACCCAGTTCAAGATCCTCTCGTGACTTATACGCAGATCCGGTAAGTGCGACTCGTATATCTGAATGGTCCCGAGGATCAGCAAAGTAAAACATATCCCTATCCATAAAGCGGTTTTCTTGTATCCTGATTCGGCTTTTCTAAAAGGGAGGGAGCAAATGACTATAAGCATAATAGAGGTGAAGACACGGTTCACATAAAGAAGCCACAGCGAAATATCCGGAGACAAAACAAAGTCCGTCAGGCTAACAAAACTAAACGAGACGATATGAACAAGGTAAAGCAGACCAGCCACCAGAAATGTGGGCGCGATGAGAAGTCTCTGCCAGGATAACTGCTCCAGCAAAACCGACCAGGATTGATAAAAAATAGAGAAACAGATCGCCGCACAGACGAATCCTGCAATGGGGTATAGCAAGAAAAAAACATTATGGGAGTATAGCTTATTCAAAGTTACATGAAATAACTGAACCAAAACAAACAGAACTAGCGCAGCAATACCGATGCCTATCGTTTTCTTTACTTCCAGCCGTGTACTCATTCAGCCTCTTCAGCCCCCTGCATATCGGAAATTCCGATCATCTAAGACGTTTGACAGCTTTGGAAGCCGTTTTTTAAGTCTTTAGTATCAAAAATAAATACGGATTATGGTACATAATAACATTTAATCTGTGAAAGGTGAATCATTTTTTAGTCTTATATTCATTATTTCATTTTCGTATTTACGCAAATAAATAAGCTTACAGAACCAAAAAAGCGCATCATCTCTTCAGATCATGCGCTCTATCCGGTCTTTTTCAAATGAGTGATACCTATGCCCCAGTTCTGTACAACACAAAAGAATCAGTACCTACTACATCCCTTTGTGAAAGTCCCAGAACACTAAACTACAGGAAGCGTGATTTTAAACTGTGTCCCCTTTCCATGTGTACTGTCTACATGAATAAAGCCCCCGTGATTTTTGATGATCCGATAGCTCACTGCCAGTCCCAAGCCGGTACCACTTTCTTTCGTTGTAAAAAATGGATCAAATAAACGTGATAATGTATTGTGATCCATTCCCAAACCGTTATCTTCAATGCAAATATGAACATACGAACCTTCCAGCACCGTATGGATATCAATGCATCCCTCACGGTCTTCTCCGATACCTTCGATGGCATCCATTGCATTTTTGATCATATTGAGAATGACCTGCTTAATTTGCTTTACATCAATGGAAACCTTCATGAGCGTACTATTTTCATCCAGCGCGATCTGGCAACCCTTCATCAGCGCCTCGCTTTCGGTCAGCATCACAACCTCTTTCAGCAGACCCATCACAGGTACAGCGGTTTTTTGCGGAGCTGAAGGCTTGGACGAATTCAGAAACTCATAAATAATGTCATTCGCGCGATCTATCTCTGTCAAAATAATACGAGCATACTCATCTCTTCCCAGTTCCACCAGATGCGGCCGCAGTAATTGAATAAAGCCCCGGATGGCGGTAAGCGGGTTACGGATTTCATGAGCAATCGAGGCGGAAATGCGTCCTAACATCGCGAGCTTGTCATTTTGATACGCCGTCTGCTCAATTTGCTTATAATCCGACACATCCTTGACACTGAACAAAAAATCGCCATCCATCTGATCCCCGTAGGTCACCGTAATCAACCAATGCCGGCCATACTCATCAATCAATTCATGATAGCGCTTTCTATGAAAGATGGTCTCTTTGTATATTCGCATAATTTTCTTCTTCTTAAATCGGCTTAACTCGGGATGATGCAAAATTTGCATCAAGTTGCGACCTGCCAGCGAACTACGCGGCAGTTCCAGCAGTTTGGCCATTTGCACGTTAATAAAGGTCAGTACCCCGTCACTGTCAAACAGCATGATACCACTATCCAGGTTCTCCAGCACATTTTCATACTTGTTATTGGCGATCTGTGTGGAAGGACAAGCTCCCACGGTATCAAGCAAGGCCTCTTGGAATTCACTGATCATGCCAGGCTTCCCCCTTGTTTCGGAATGATAAACTGGCCGTATCGGACGCTTAACATTATTGAAGAAGAGAAAGACATCATCTATCGACTACCCTTCAACGGTTAGAAAACAGATTCATAAAATTCCGACCATCTCTGTCCAATTGAGAGTCTAATTTTATGATAGACAAGACTTAGGATTCCAGTCAACCGGAAAAAGTGTCGAATTCACATTTTTATCCTGTTTTCTTTCGTCATAATATCTGCGCAACATTACCAAAAACGAAATAATAAGTTAGGAATAAGCGCCCTACACACCAAAAAAGCTCTCCAGGTGTGAGAGCTTCTTTGGTGTGTAGGATGTCAACTGCCGCTCTTATTATGCTGAAGCCGAGAGCGTCTCTGGCTCATAACAGCCAGTCTTCTCTTGAGCTCTCCCTGCCATTTTTCATCGTTCATCTGTTTAGCTACCATCAATAAATCCAGGGACATGTCAATTTGGCGCTTCACAATTTCAAACGCATCTTCACTCTCCCGATTCACACAATTCTCAAATATTGTATCATCATCTTCCATGACGTAGTCCTGAAAATCAATCTCGCTTGCCCCGTCTCCATGTGCATACTCAGCCAAAATTTCATACTCATTCTCGACTTTATAATGGACCTCAATGCGACGACATACCGGGCAAAACAGCAAAGGAACATTATGGACTTGGGTGCGGTAATGCTTCAGCGTTCCCTTGGTTCCTACCATGCTTGCTCCACAGCAATAACTCATCCGGGCTCAGCCTCCTCTGAACAAAACCTGTTCTGCCTTGTTTATCCTCTATGTTACCTTATTCGCTTTCACCAGTTGAAATTCCTCCAAAACACAGTAACATTTCCACAATTATTTCTTATTTCACCCTGCACTGTTCACTTCAAACACACATAATCATAGACTCTTTTCCTGCATAGCATAGGCAAGCAAGCCCCCAATGTCGGTAAAAAAACCGCTTGTTGGGGGCTTGCAAGTTTAATGTTCAACTTCTTCTAAAGCTTATATTACAGGTTTTTGTCGCCTGGTTTCCAGTTCATTGCGCACAAGCCGCCGGATTGCAAAGCTTGTAGTACACGCAATGTTTCTTCTACACTACGACCTACGTCGTTGTGGTTAACCACTTGATATTTCAATTCGCCTTCAGGATCAATGATGAACAAGCCGCGCAATGCAACTCCTTCTTCTTCGATCAGAACGCCATAATCGCTTGCTGTTTTTTTAGTGATATCAGAAGCCAACGGGAAGTTCAGTTTGCCCAATCCGTTGTTTTCTTTAGCTGTGTTGATCCATGCTTTGTGGCTGTGCACGGAGTCTACACTGATACCCAGAATTTCAGTATCCAGCTCTTTAAATTGGTCAGCAGCATCGCTCAATGCTGTGATTTCTGTTGGGCACACAAAAGTGAAATCCAGTGGATAGAAGAAGAATACGAGCCATTTGCCACGGTAATCGGAAAGCTTCACCGAACCAAATTCTTGACCGTCTCCAGTCACTGTTTCCAATGCAAAATCAGGTGCGGGTCTTCCTACCAATCTTTCTGCCATAATATGAAATCCTCCTTTTAAAATATGTAAGAAAAACATCAAATGTGTTTTCCTCAATCATCTGTATTGTATTAAAACAACCTACTTGATAAATGTTATCATTCGCAGAAATCAAAGTCAATATTGTAACCATTACTTTTTTAGAATTACTTTAAACTAGCTTTTAAAAATTCACAATTTATACACATTCATCAGGTTGTACACTTCCGGATATAACAGCAGCCCCTGATGGCTCAGGAGCTGCTGTATCATGCACTTGCTGTATAATCAGCTACCTTATTTCAAGGAAGCTGCTAAGCTTTTATCGAATAGCCGCTGCGATCAAATCACCCATTTGTGTTGTCGAGATGGCCTTGGATTTATCCACCGCGATATCGGCTGTGCGATGTCCGGCATCCAGTACCTCTGCTACCGCCTTCTCAATGGCGTCAGCAGCTTTCTCATATCCGAAAGTCATACGGAACATTAAAGCAACGGAAAGGATCGTAGCAATCGGATTAGCAAGTCCTTGACCCGCAATGTCCGGTGCTGAGCCGTGAACCGGCTCGTACAGACCGAAGCTGCCTTCTCCGAGAGAAGCAGAGGACAGCATACCGATGGAACCAGTCAGCATAGCCGCTTCGTCACTAAGGATATCGCCGAACATATTTTCCGTCACGATGACGTCAAAGCTGGACGGGCGACGCAGCAATTGCATTGCGCAGTTATCAACCAGTACATGCTCCAGCTCAACATCCGGATAGTCCACGGCGACCCGGTTAACCACTTCGCGCCACAAACGGGAAGTTTCCAGCACATTGGCCTTGTCGACTGATGCAAGCTTTTTGCGACGCTTCTGTGCAATTTCGAAAGATTGGCGAACAATACGCTCCACTTCCGTTACATTATATGCGCATGTATCGACAGCTTCCTCACCCTGCGGGCTTTCACGTCTGAACTTCTCACCGAAGTAGATGCCACCTGTCAGCTCGCGCACAACGATCAGATCCGTACCTTCCAGCACTTCAGGTTTCAGTGTCGATGCGTCCTTGAGACAATCGAAGACGACAGCCGGACGAAGATTGGAGAACAGGCCCAGCTCTTTGCGTATACCCAGCAGCCCTGTTTCAGGGCGAAGCTCCTTCGGATTGTTATCCCACTTGGGACCACCTACGGCTCCCAACAGTACGGCATCTGCAGATTGGCAGACAGCCAGCGTTTCTTGCGGCAATGGTGTACCCTTCTCATCAATGGCAATTCCACCGAACAGTGCATGCTCCGTTTCAAATGAATGACCAAACACTTCCTCCGTACGCTTCAAAATTTTCTCTGCCTCAGCGACCACTTCCGGGCCGATTCCGTCCCCAGCTATTACCGCAATCTTTTTCACGTCTGCCATCACGTACACTCCTCTTGTTTTACAGCCTTACGGGCGTATTATTTATACCTTCTTTGTAACATACATGACAGGGCTTTGACCAAGATATAGAATCTATCAATTTAATAGGCTTAGCCTATAAGCTAAAAATCTGTAGTAAGACAAAACAAAACAGGACCGGAAATACCCGATCCTGTAAACTCCAAATTGCTTGATTTGCAATCCTTAGAACTTGTAATCTACACGATTGCTATAGGTTTTACGCTTGTCGATCAAGCCATTCAATGCATCCACATAAGCGCGGGCACTTGCTTCCAGAATGTCAGTGCTTACCCCACGTCCCTGTACAGACAGATCGTTTTGGGTCAACACGACATGCACTTCACCCAGAGCATCCTTACCTTGGGTAACAGACTTGATCGAGTAATCCGAAAGAACGACTGCCTCTCTGCTGGCTTGGTCAATCGCATTGTAAATCGCATCGACCGAACCGTTCCCTTCAGCTTCCGTCTCAATAACCTGACCTTCGTCGGTAACCAGACGTACCTTGGCGGAAGGTGTAGCCTCGTTGCCATAGGTTACGAAAATCGTTTCCAGCTTGAAGACTTCCGGTGAATCGGCCAGTTTTTCTTCCAGCAACGCCAGAATATCATCATCCGATACTTCTTTCTTCCTGTCAGCCAAATCCTTGAACTGTCCGAAAGAGCGGTTCAACTCCTCTTCGCTCAATTCGTAGCCCAGTTCGATCAAACGTTCGCGGAAAGCATGGCGACCGGAATGCTTGCCCAGTACCAGCTTGCTTTCCTTCAGACCAATACTTTCCGGCGTCATGATTTCGTAGGTCGTTTTTTCCTTCAACATGCCATCCTGGTGAATACCCGATTCATGCGCAAAAGCATTCGCTCCAACAATCGCCTTGTTGCCTGGCACGACCATACCCGTCAGACGGCTGACCAACCGGCTCGTACGTGCAATCTCGGACAGTTGCAGAGACGTTTTGGCCTGGAAAAATTCCTGTCTCGTCTCCAGCGCCATTGCAATTTCCTCAATAGCGGTATTTCCGGCACGTTCACCGATACCGTTAATGGTACCCTCAATCTGATCCGCCCCGTTCAGGATCGCAGCCAGTGTATTCGCCGTAGCCATTCCCAGGTCGTTGTGGCAATGTGCGCTCAATTGAATCTTTTCCACACCAACCACATTTTCCTTAATATGCTTGAAAATGTTGCCGTATTCATAAGGGGTCAAGTAACCCACGGTATCTGGAATATTGACGACAGACGCGCCTTCCTGTACAGCCATGGTGACCATTTCCACTACAAAATCAAGCTCTGTACGACCTGCATCCTCCAGGGAAAACTCTACCTTGGGCAAATATTTTAACCCGTAACGAATGGCTGAACGGGCAGTCTCCAATACCTGTGCCTTCTCCATCCGCAGCTTATGCTGACGGTGAATCGGAGAAGTTGCCAAAAAGATATGGATACATGGGTCCTGAGCTCCCTTAAGTGCCTCGCGGACCGCATCAATATCCTGTTCCCTCGCACGCGAAAGACCAATAACCGTCGAATTTTTGACAGCCTTGGCGACTGCATTGACAGCAGCCAGGTCACCCGGAGAAGCAGCCGGAAAGCCAGCTTCCATACGGTCGATACCCAGCTTTTCCAACTGGTAGGCGATCTCTACTTTCTCGCGGGTATTCAAGTTCACACCAGGTGACTGTTCTCCGTCTCTCAACGTTGTGTCAAATATATATATTTTGCGCAACGCAACGCACCTCCCTTAGGATAGAAGCATTAAATTACAATGCGGCTCACGCAATAAGCAGGGCCGCATTGTAAGATTACCTTATAAATGAATCATGTTTTCGAACTCGTTTTACAAAAAGATCTTATTTTTTGATCCAGTGCATCATTTCGCGCAATTGTCCGCCCACCACTTCAATCGGATGGTTAGCTTCATTACGGCGAGTAGCCGTCAGGAATGCACGTCCGGATTGATTTTCAAGGATAAAGTCACGAGCAAATTTACCTTGTTGAATGTCAGTCAATACGTCTTTCATTGCTTTCTTCGTATCTTCTGTTACGATACGTGGTCCAGTTACATAGTCGCCATATTCCGCTGTGTTACTGATGGAATCGCGCATTGTTGCCAATCCGCCTTCATACATCAGGTCAACGATCAGCTTAAGCTCATGCAAACATTCGAAGTAAGCCATTTCAGGAGCATATCCTGCTTCAGTCAACGTTTCAAAACCTGCTTTAACGAGTGCGCTCACGCCGCCACACAATACCGCTTGCTCACCGAACAGATCCGTTTCCGTTTCTTCACGGAAGGAGGTTTCGATCACGCCTGCACGTGTACAGCCAATACCCTTGGCATAAGCAAGACCGATTTCTTTCGCTTGACCTGTTGCATCCTGCTCGATTGCGATCAGACCCGGTACGCCAAAGCCTTCTACATAGGTACGACGTACCATATGTCCTGGGGATTTTGGAGCAACCAGCAATACATCGCTATCTTTAGGAGCAACGATTTGTCCGAAATGAACGTTGAAACCATGGGAGAATAAAAGAGCTGCGCCTTTTTTCAGGTTAGGTTCAATTTCATTTTTGTACACAGAAGCTTGTGTTTCATCCGGCAACAAAATTTGAACCACATCTGCACGGCTCGTTGCATCAGCCACGTTCAGAACTTCAAAACCGTCGTTTCTTGCAACATCTGCTGATTTACCTTCACGCAAACCGATAACAACATTCAGACCACTGTCACGCAAGTTTTGTGCTTGAGCATGTCCTTGGCTACCGTAACCGATAACGGCAACCGTTTTTCCTTTCAATACGCTGAGCTCTGCATCTTTTTCGTAGTACGTTGTAACTGCCATGGTTAATTTCCTCCTTTTAATTGGACCCTTCATAATGAGCGGGTACTCCAAGAGACTCTGCCTCGTTACCAAAACTTGAAAATCTCTTCGAGCCCCCGCTCTTATGAGGGCGGTTCTTTATTGATGTAATGCGCTATAAGCGGTAATTCGTTAAAGCTCCGTATTAAGCATTGCCACGTATCATGGCTGTAACCCCGGTTCGGGTCAGCTCACGAATACCGTAAGGCTTCAATAACTCGATCATGGCATCAATTTTTTCGGTATCACCAATGACCTGAACAATCAAGCTCGTCGTTCCAACATCAACTACGGCTGCTCTGAACGTTTCCACGACGCCCATAATTTCTGGCCGCTGAGGTGGTTCTGCCTTCACCTTAATCATCGCCAACTCCCGCGCAACCATCGGCTTGGAGCTAAGATCAATAACCTTGATTACATCAACCAGCTTGTAAAGCTGCTTCTCGATCTGCTCGAGATTGTTCTTATCTCCTATGGTCACAATGACCATACGGGATAATCCAGCTTCCTCCGATTGACCCACGGTAATGCTCTCAATGTTAAAACCACGGCGACCAAACAGGCCGGACACACGCTGCAAAACGCCGGGATGATCATTTACCAGTACAGCAATGGTATTTTTAATCGTCATTTTACTCGTCCCCCATCAGCATTTGATCAATCGTCGAACCTTGCATCACCATCGGATATACATTCTCTTCCTTGCTGACCACAAACTCGACAACGACCGGTCCGGGTGTATCAAGCGCCTCCTGCCAAGCCCGACGTGCCTCTTCCTTATTCGTAGCACGCAGTCCTTTTACGCCGTATGCTTCAGCCAGTTTCACAAAATCCGGGCTTCCGGCCAGATCAATATGGCTATAGCGATTGTCATAGATCAATTCCTGCCATTGTCGAACCATCCCCAGCACCTGATTGTTGATGATTACGATTTTGACCGGGATGTTATTGATTGCACAAATGGCCAACTCCTGCGAACACATCTGCATACCGCCGTCTCCGTTAATGGAAATAACCAGTCTGTCGGGATTCGCCATCTGAGCGCCGATCGCGGAAGGGAAACCAAATCCCATCGTACCTAGTCCACCGGATGTTACCCATGAGCGCGGCTGATTGAATTTATAATACTGCGCCGCCCACATTTGATGCTGACCCACGTCCGTCGTTACGATTGCGCCGCCTTTGGTCGTTTCATCCAGCAACTCGACAACCCATTGTGGCTTAAGCACTGTATCCGAATCCTTATAAGAATAAGGCTTCTCATTTTTCCATTGTTGAATTTGCGCTCTCCATGCATCCGCTCGATTCGCGCGTTTCACATCCTGATTCAGCAATTCCAGTACCGCTTTCACATCGCCTACAATCGGAATGTCTGTCGGTACGTTTTTACCGATTTCAGCAGGATCGATATCAATATGGACGATTTTGGCGTGAGGAGCAAAGCCGTCCAGCTTGCCTGTCACCCGGTCATCAAAGCGGGCACCGATACAGATTAGCAAATCCGACTGTTGAATCGCCAGATTGGAGGTGTACGTTCCGTGCATCCCCGGCATTCCCGTCCACAGTTCATGACCACTTGGGAAACCGCCCAATCCCAGCAATGTTGTCGTAATCGGAATTTCCGTTTTGCGAACAAACTCGTAAAGTGCCTCATGTCCGCCGGAGTATACAACCCCGCCACCTGCCAGAATAAATGGGCGTTCCGCTTCAGCAATAGCCTGAGTCAGCTTGTCTAGCTGAATTTTGTTTGGTAATACTTTCGGGTTATAACCTCGCATGGTCACAGGTCCCGTTTGCGGAACAAAAAGCGTTTGGGCTGCCGATATATCCTTCGGAATATCAATCAGTACCGGACCCTTGCGGCCCGTGTTGGCAATATGGAACGCCTCATGAATGATTCGCGGCAGATCCTCTACATCTCTTACCAGATAGCTGTGCTTCGTAATCGGCATCGTGATTCCCGTGATATCGGCTTCCTGGAAAGCGTCCGTGCCGATCAGGGAAGATACAACGTTACCCGTGATGACCACTAACGGCACCGAATCCATAAAAGCCGTCGCAATGCCGGTTACCAGGTTGGTTGCTCCAGGTCCGGAAGTCGCGATACAGACGCCGACTTTACCGCTGGCACGTGCGTAACCATCTGCCGCATGAATGGCTCCCTGCTCGTGACGGGTGAGGACATGCTTGAAATCCTCAAAGCCGTACATGGCATCATAAATGTAAAGCACTGCACCACCAGGGTATCCGAAGACACAATCTACTCCCTCCAGCAACAGGCTACGGAGCAAAATTTCCGAACCTGTAATCACTTCAGGTTTCATCCACTTTTCACGTAATTCATCGGTTGACCGAACTTCAGGAATTTGTGCACTCATTGGTCATCCTCCTTCACAAAATTTACATACATCTGACATTTGTAAAAACAAAAAAACCTTCCATCCCTAGAACAGACTTGCTGTTACTGAGGGACGAAAGGCTGTAGCTTCCGTGGTACCACCCGTATTTGCCCGATATTTCGCAATATCGAACCTTGGCAGGTACAGAAATCACAAAGGATCTCCATATCTGGCGTCTGTAACGTAGACCGTACGATTTTCCCTAATAGGTGATTCAGCGCACCGCTAAATATCATCGAGCGGGCCCAAATACTTTTCAGGAAAACAGCTCCAAGGTGAGCTCGTTAAAAAGGGATTTTGGTGAAGCTTGCAGCTAATGCCTCACTCTCTGAACAAAAGAGCCCTAATCACTTCGTCCTTTTCATTGCCGTTGAGTTCATGTCATTCTTTCAAATGTTTAGACACATTATATGTCCCCCATCTGGGATAGTCAATACCCAGATTTCATAAAAATTTATGTTTTTTCTCCGGGGTACCTCTGAGTCGCACGCTTCCATGAGGTATCCGCATATTATAAAAAAGACCACACGGCGAGACTGTGCGCACCTCCAAAGCTGCGTCTTGCCTTGCTAAAAGGGTGGAAAAGGAGGCCCGCTTATGATCCGCAAACGCAGCGCTCAGGATGACCGCATGATCCTTCGACTGATCGAGCAAGAGCTTGTTCCCCTATCGCATTTAAGCGCACAAGAAATGGATCAAATTCGTAAAGAATTACCCCGGCGCTTAAACCGGGGCATCACTTTTGTCGCTTGCAGGCCGGATAATGCGCAGCCTGTCGGCTTCATTCATGTCATGCTGCATGGAGAGCTGCTGTATATTGATTTGATTGCAATCTCTTCGTCTCATCAAGGCCAGCGCTACGGAAAAAAATTGCTGGAGCATGCCGAGCAATACGGATGTCTACGACGCTGCAAGCGGGCAAAAGTCATGGTAGACGAAGACAATATCCGTGGAATCCGCTTTTATCTGCGTAACCATTATCAAATGCTACGATACGTCTCCCTAAGCAGATGCCATGAACTTGAAAAGGCATTGTGAAAGAGTGCCTCCTACAGCTCATCATTCCAATATCCTAGAACAAATTGGGGTAAAACGGATAACCTTCTCCGGGGTATCCTCCATCTGTATATGGGCCGTACTGAGGTCCACCGTATCCCGGCCCCACATAACCTGGTCCGTAGCCGCCATAACCACCACCATAACCACCAACGTAAGGAGCTGTGCCGATGGCAAGCAAATCGAACAGCACCAAGGGAATAATTGCCTTTGTCTTTACTTTTTTCTTGCGATTGGGCTGAAGAATCAGTCGGTTACCCGAAATGCGAATCAGCTTGCCGCTGACCTGGGAACCATCCTTGCGAGTAGCCAGAATGACTTTGCCGACAAGCTTCTCCACCTGCTTTCTGGTTACTGCCTGTTTCATCGTATTTCCTCCTTCTTTCTCAACGGATGGACAGATTGAACGGCTCCTTGATAGCTCACCGCCACCACAAAACGACTGGAGCTGATAGGGGCCGAGCGTTCGTCCAATCTGCATAGCACAGTCTATTCCATCCATGCCAGAAGCGTATGTTTGAATGCCTGCACAACCTAAAAAAATCCGGCACCTGCGAATGCAGATACCGGATTTGCGAACAAATGCAATTTTCAGATTTCAAGACAAACAGCTTTTAACTGTTCCTGTAAAATTAGCGCTTGCTTGGATCATAGAGCTGACCCAAAGCAGCGGGAGCACGCGAGCGCCCTACAGCCACTACCAGCACAATAATCGTCAGGAGATACGGCAGCATAAAAATAATTTCCTGGGGAATACTTTGCGACCATGCGAACAACTGCACATAGTTGCGAATAGCCTGAGAAAAGCCAAAAAACACAGCTGCGCCAAAAGCGCCGAGCGGGTTCCATTTTCCGAAAATCATAGCGGCAATGGCAATATATCCTTGACCAGATACCGTATTATGCGAAAACATATTTGTCGTCGTCAAGGTGATCGTAGCTCCGCCAATACCAGCCAACGCGCCGCTGATCATGACCCCGATATAACGCAGGCGATTTACCTTGATACCAACGGTATCCGCAGCGCCCGGATGCTCTCCCACAGAACGCAAACGCAAGCCGAACGGCGTTTTATACAATGTAAAATATCCAATAATGACTAATAATATGGCCAAATAGGTCGTTGGATAGGCTTGGAAAAAGGCTTTTCCTAAAATCGGAATATCTACTAGATAGGGAATGGATATTTCGCTAAACCCCTGAATTCGCCCAGTATCGCCATCACCCTCAAATAAAAGCTTAACCATGTACAGCGTACTGCCTGCCGCCAAAAAGTTGATAACAATCCCGCTAATGACCTGATCGGCTTTAAACGTAATCGAGGCTACAGCATGAATCAGCGAAACCAGAATGCCGAATACCGCCGCCGACAGCACACCTACCCAAGCGGCAGAGGTTCCCCCCAGCCCTGCTTGTTCCGCATAAAATCCGCCTACACCCGCCGCAAACGCCCCGAACACCATAAGACCTTCCAGCCCGAGGTTCGTCACACCGGATTTTTCCGAAAAAACTCCGCCGAGAGACGCAAATATAATCGCCGTCGCAAAAACGAGCGTTGTATGGATTAATTCACCAAGTGTTAACCAACTCATTTTACAACACCTTCTCTTTCTTCCGCTTGGAGTAGAGCGGCTTCACAACCCAACGTACAATTCCCTGGGCTGCAATAAAGAAAATAATCGAGCCGATGACAATCCGAATAATTTCGGGCGGCACATCCGCGCTAAAGCTCATCCCCGCAGAACCATACGTAAGCGTTCCGAACAAAACAGAGCCAAGCAGCACACCGAACGGATTATTCATCCCAATGAGCGCCACCGCGATACCATCAAAGCCGGTTCCCGGCGATCCTGCCATGACGGATTGATAATGGAATACCCCCAGCACTTCAAAGGCACCCGCCAGTCCGGCAAAAACACCACTAATGAACATCGCTTTTACGATGTTGCGATTCACATTCATACCTGCATAGCGGGATGCGTCCTGATTAAATCCGACAGCACGCAACTCGTAGCCCTGCTTGGTTTTCC
Source organism: Paenibacillus sp. 23TSA30-6 (assembly GCF_014858585.1). Lineage (NCBI taxonomy): Bacteria > Bacillati > Bacillota > Bacilli > Caryophanales > Paenibacillaceae > Paenibacillus > Paenibacillus sp. 23TSA30-6. The sequence goes on from NZ_SLTL01000009.1 coordinate 74,270, forward strand.
ACATGAAAATATAGAAAAATACCGCCGCTAGCACAGCAATGACCGTCCCCCAATGAACCCGGGCATTTCCCATCATCTGTGACAGCCATTCAATCGAAATCGAAGCGGAAGGCTGAATATCCACGGAACGATTTTCACCCTGCAGGAGTGCAAAATGGTTAATCACCAGGTTAGCCAAATACAGACCAATCCAGTTCATCATAATACAGGTGATAACCTCATTAACGCCACGCTTGGCCTTCAAATAGCCAGCAATTGCAGCCCATAGACCACCGAATACCGCCCCAGCAATGATCGCCAGCGGCGCATGTATAATAGCAGGCAGTCCATGCAGCTTGATGCCCACAATCGAAGCAGCCGTCATACCCACCAGAAATTGACCTTCACCGCCGATGTTAAACAATCCGGCACGAGCCGCAAAAGCAAATGCCAATCCCGTCAAAATCAGTGGAGTCATTTCACGGATAGCCTCACCAAAGTTGTATGAGTCTCCGTACACACGGCTAAATAGTGCAGAATACGCCACAATGGGATCGTAGCCGCCAATCAGCATCACGACAGCACCCAGAAGAAGACCCAAAATAATAGAGACCAGCGCCAGAACAAAGGAGTCTTTTGTAAATATTTTCAATAGGTTAGCCATTCTCTGCTCCTTTCTTCACTGCACTTCCGGCCATCATCAGTCCCAATTCCTGATCATTCGTTTCTTCCGGCAGCACTTCCCCAACAATCTTGCCTTCATAAATGACAGCAATTCGGTCGGATACATTCATAATTTCATCCAGCTCAAAGGAAATGAGCAATACTGCTTTACCTTGATCCCGCTGGGCAATCAGTTGTTTCTGGACAAACTCAATCGCTCCAACATCCAACCCACGTGTAGGCTGGGCCGCAATGAGCAGGTCTGGGTTTTTATCGATTTCACGCGCAATGATTGCCTTTTGCTGATTACCGCCGGATAACGCTCTTGCCTTGGTATAAATATCCGGTGTTCTCACATCAAATTTCTCAATGAGACTTTTCGCCTGCTTATCAATAGCCTCTTTGTTCAAAAAGCCGTTTTTACTGTAAGGAGCCTGATAGTACGTCTCCAGAACCATGTTTTCGCTCATGGAAAAATCGAGTACCAACCCGTGCTTATGCCGGTCCTCCGGGATATGCGAAACGCCTGCCTCTGAAATTTTACGTGGCGACTGATTCGTCATTTCTTGTCCGAGCAATCGGATGTGCCCGCCATCAACCTTACGTAAACCAGTCAAAGCTTCAATCAGCTCACTCTGTCCATTGCCATCTACTCCGGCGATTCCTAAAATCTCACCTGCCTTGACTTGCAGGTTCAGCTCATTCAGAACACTAATACCATCCTTGTTTTTAGAGACCACATGGCTCATTTCCAGGACGGTTTGTCCCGGCTTCGCAGGCTGCTTGTCCACTTTAAAGGACACACGGCGGCCTACCATTTTCTCCGCCAGATCATTTGGAGTCGTTTCCGATGTCTTGACCGTATCAATGACCTGACCCCGGCGAATAATCGTAACTGTATCTGCAATTTGCATGATTTCTTTAAGTTTATGAGTGATAAGAATAATGGACTTGCCTTCAGCTACCAGACGCTTCATAATGTCCAGCAGCTCAATGATTTCCTGTGGAGTCAACACCGCTGTTGGCTCGTCGAAAATCAGGATATCTGCGCCACGGTAGAGCGTTTTGATAATTTCCACACGCTGCTGCATGCCGACAGATATATCTTCAATTTTAGCATTCGGATTCACCTGAAGGCCGTACTGCTCAGACAACCGCTGTACTTCGGCAGCAGCCTTTTTATAATTGATTTTCAGACCTTTGCGTGGCTCCGAGCCCAGGACAATATTTTCGGTGACAGTAAACGGCTGCACAAGCTTAAAATGCTGATGCACCATGCCAATACCCAGATCAATCGCCCTATTTGGGCTATCAATCTGTACTGGTTTCCCACCGATTTCTATCGATCCTTCATCCGGCTGATACAGTCCGAAAAGAATATTCATAAGCGTAGATTTACCCGCACCATTCTCACCCAAAAGGGCATGAATTTCTCCCTTTTGCAGCTTGATGCTGATGGAGTCGTTGGCAACGATGCCGGGGAATCGTTTTGTAATTTGCTTTAACTCAACGACGGGGGTCGCTGCATCCATGAGATCACCCTTATACACTTTATAGTATGTGCTCCAATGAGCTGATTGACCGTTATGATCTGTATAACTCCAGACGTAAGAACAAGGCTAGTCTTGTGAACCAGCCTTGTCGCCACCTTTATTTATCTTGCAAGCCAAATCTTATTTCGAAGGAACTGTAATTTCGCCCTTAATAATTTTTTGCTTGTATTGTTCTACGAGATCAAGCACGTCTTTAGGAACGTTTTTACTGGATGTATCCGCCAAGCCGATTCCGTTGTCTTTTAGAGCCAGCGTTTCGATACCGCCCTTAAATTTACCGTCGATGACTTCCTGGGATACGCGTTTTACGGCTTCATCCACACGTTTGACCATTGAAGTCAACGTTACGTCGTCACCAAACTCAAGCGATTGGTCTTTGTCTACACCAATAACCCATACTTGCTGACCTTGTTGCTTCCGTGCGAGCGCTTCGTTAAATACGCCTGTACCTGATCCGCCAGCTGCGTGGAAAATAATGTCCGCACCGCTGTTGTAGATCGTTGCAGCCGCCGCTTTACCCAGATCCGGCTTATCAAACGCACCTGTGTAGTTTACTTCCAATTTTGCATTTGGATTTACTGCTTTAATACCCGCTTCGAAGCCTTTTTCAAAACGTTTGATCAGCGGGCTATCTTGTCCACCCACAAAACCGATTTTGTTTGTTTTGGTGAGTTTACCAGCTACAACTCCCACCAGGAAGGAACCTTCATTTTCAGCAAAAACAACCGATTTTACATTAGGCGCATCTACGACACTATCGATGATCGCCAGATTTTTGTCCGGGTTGTCTTTCGCTACTTGTCCAATCGCATTCGCCAGATTAAAACCAATACCCCAAGTCAGGTTAAAACCGCCCTTAACAAATTGGTTCAGGTTAGGAATATAATCTTGATCCGATTTACTTTGCAGGTATTTAGCCTTGGTACCTGTTTCTTTTTCAATGGCTTGCAATGCTTCCCATGCAGATTGGTTAAACGATTTGTCATTTACTCCACCCACATCTGTAACCATGCCGATTTGGACATTCGATGTTTTGGCAGAACCACCTGTATCTCCGCCACTTGCGTTGGACGCGCCTTGATTTTTGTTACCGCAGCCTGCGAGAATGACTGAGATCGCTAGCAGCATAACCAAAGACATACTGAACATTTTCTTCATGCTGATACTGTTCCCCCTTAGTGTTAGATCCCTGGACTGTCTCTTTTCTCTGAAAATGGACACGTCATACATGCCATTTACTGTCGAGACAGATCGTACAGAAGACTTACTTTAGAGATTATACAATTATGATCGACTAAAATCTAGATGATTAATAACCTTGGGTCAATTTTTTTTGAAATCCTATCAATGTAAGCGCTACACCTATTGCAAAATCCATACATTCTGTCATCATACGTCATGTTTATTCGTATTTTGAATAATTTGGACTTTTTTCATTTCGTTAAGTATGTACAAAAAAAGGCATCCCTACACAGCATACTGCTCGGGATACCTTTTCAACCACTTTCGCGGTTTCCACGCCTTCATTTCAATAATTAAGCGTTGATTTTGCCTTTAGCAACAATTGCCAAAGAGTTGAACGCATTGATATCGTTGACTGCAAGATCAGCCAAGATTTTGCGGTTAATGTCCACACCAGCCAATTTCAGGCCGTGCATCAATTTGCTGTAAGACAAACCGTTCAAACGAGCTGCTGCGTTGATACGCACGATCCACAGTCTGCGGAAGTTACGTTTCGTCTGACGACGGTCACGGTATGCGTAAACAAGCGATTTCATTACCTGCTCGTTAGCTGTTTTAAAAATGCGGTGTTTGGAACCAAAATAACCTTTAGCAAGCTTCAATACTTTTTTATGACGACGACGAACGACGAATCCGCCCTTTACTCTTGCCATATCAAAAGACCTCCCAAATAATGTTTATGCTTAATTCATTGCCGTGCTTGTGCTATTTCAGGTTAGCAAGGCCTTGTTTCAGACGCTTAACGTCCCCAGGTGCCATCTCAGGGTTAGTACCCAGAACGCGTTTTGCACGTTTGGATTTGTGGGAAAGCAAGTGGTTTTTGTAAGCTTTGTAACGCATTACTTTACCAGTACCAGTAATCTTGAAGCGGCCTTTAAGGCTGCTATGTGTTTTCATTTTAGGCATTGAACTTCCTCCTTAATTTGTCATTGACTCTTTGGAGCCAATATCATAATCATGCTGCGTCCTTCGAGCTTGGGTTGGCGCTCCACGGTACAAAGATCAGCAACTTCCAATTTCACACGTTCGAGAATTTTTTGACCCACATTAGCATGGGTAATTTCACGACCGCGGAAACGAACGGAGCATTTCACCTTGTCCCCTTCATTCAGGAACTTCACCACATTGCGAAACTTGGTTTGGTAGTCATTCTCCTCGATGTTGGAACGGAACCATACCTCTTTGATGTCAACGATCTTCTGGTTTTTACGGGCTTCCTTTTCTTTCTTCTGTTGCTCATAGCGGAATTTACCGTAATCCATAATCCGACACACGGGCGGCTTCGCTTGAGGCGCCACGTTCACGAGATCCAAGTTTGCGTCAATCGCCATTTGCAAAGCTTCACGCGTCGGTGTAATCCCGATTTGTTCCCCGTTCGCACCAACTAGACGTACTTCTCTCACCCGAATCTCATCATTGATCATATGTTCCTTACTAATAACCCTCCACCTCCAGAACCTGTTATTGTTGTATTGTGTTAAAGCACAAAAAAAGGGATGACGACTATACAGCCGACATCCCTGTCTGATACTCAATTCATCATGAAAGTTCAATTCACAAATCATTGGATCAAGACCAGCCGGCAATACCGGACAGGTGAGAAGTCGGACCTTCTACTTGTTAATCCATACTTTTCATTTAACATACTTGAACATCATATCACGCAACTCTCCAGAGTGTCAACACATTTATTCAAAACGGTCGACACTTGGGGTCTGCGATACACTAAATTCCTAATCCGTATTAGCCCTGCTTGCTTTGAACTTCTTCCAGCCGAACGACACGCGTATGCTGGGTGTGGCTCCATTGCTTGTTGTTTTGCGTAAAGAACGCATAGAACGTAATCGGATACCACGAAATCAGATAGACAGGGAACAGCAGCAAATAAAGATATACTTTTTTGAACGTGACCTTCTCCAGAATCATCGCGATCACAAAGGTTGAAATATTCAACCCAACTGCTATAACACCGGTCCAGGCCGGAAATTGCACATAGATATTTTCGATATTAGGTCCCCCGAAGAACGCAATATCCACCCACATCGCTACTGTCATCAAGAAGGTAAGCAGTACGATATACACATTCAGACCATAGAGAGCCATATCGAATTTAATCAGACTTCTATGCTTGATGCTCTGCCACAGCAGTGGGAAGAAATAACGGCGAGCGACTGTAAAGTGACCCTGCATCCACCGCAGACGTTGTCTGGAGGAAGCTTTAAAAGTCAACGGCTTCTCGTCATATACCTTGGCATCATAATTAAATCTTGGATATACGTTGCGTTGTGTGCAGCGCATGGTGAACTCCAAATCCTCTACCAGACTCGTCGCACCCCAACCCATTTCCTTGAGCAGATTCGTTTCAAAGCACATGCCTGTACCACCAAGGAAGTTAGCCATGTTCAGGTTGTGACGTGACAACTGCCACAAACGGTTGATGTACCAGTAAGATACCCCGTATGCAGCAGTAATCCATGAATCCTCAGGATTCTTCGTATCAATGTATCCCTGAATAACACGGGCACCTGTGCACAAATCGTTGTTCATTTCACTCAAGAAATTCGTATGTGCCAAATTGTCAGCATCAAACATGACAATCGCATCATATTGACGTGGCATAGCCCACAACTCCTTGAGCATCCACTCAATGGCATAGCCTTTACCACGCAAATTCGGATTCGTACGTTCACAAGCATTCATGCCGTGAGCGCGAACGATGTCCGCCGTCTTGTCCGTGCAGTTATCACAAATAACGAATACATCGTACAGTTCCTTTGGATAATCAAGTTGCTTCAAGTTCTCCATCAATGCTCCAACAACCTGTTCCTCGTTGTGGGCAGCGACCAAAATGGCAAATGATTTTTCCGGAGCTGCATGCTCTTTTCTTTTTTTGCGAACCAGACCGAACAAGGAGAATGCGAACTGATAGGCCGCGATCAGCGCCAGTATAATCTGGAACGTCACGAAAATGGCGTCTAACATAATCTCTTGTTACCCCCTTTTTTTATACCCCTTTAAAAATCTTGCGTTTATTTGTTTTCTATCTGTGTAGCGCAAGTTGCGGCGCTTTGCGCGCCTTTTTTGTAGTTTTTGACCCGACCCTTGCTTTTTTCATTAGCTGTGCGCAGCCCCCTTTTGGCTGACACAGGAATGCCATTACGATTTTCGTTGGTTTTCAATCTTTTGTCAAAGCCTTTAAACTGGTCTCAGCAGCAAAAAAACACGACTAACTCCCGTTTAAACCAGGAATGCGACGCTGAGCCTTTCATTCATGACGGTAGGTCTTATTTTCATCTATTTGCTAACTTTTTATTTCTTTAGTCCCTCCTTTTTGTGGGCCATTTAACAGCCACTTCTAAATACTCTATCGTATTAGACGGATGAACGCAAAGAAAGTTATACAATTTAACTTATATTCCATTAACATTTTTGTGTAGAATTGAACCAGACAAGTGGTGATTCTTGAAATGAGCAGCGTTTAAAAATATGATGAGAGCAAGAGAATAATTACTTATCGCCTGATTCTGTCCAAGTGATTCAAAATATTTGCCGACCAACCCGGCCGGCAACCGGAGGAAACCAAATGCAACGTCTAGTCGTAAAGCTTGTAAATCTGGAGAAGCAGTTGTTCAAATGGATCAACGGGCGCTTACACAATCGTTTTTTGAACTTCTGGCTTTATTATCTTACACATCTGGGTGGGGCGACCTTTACAATCACCTCCACACTGCTTGTATGGCTGCTCGCTCCGCTTCCATGGAAGGAATCCGGTATGAAGGGGGCTATCGCGCTCGGAGTCAGCCACATCCCTGTAGCCATCGCCAAGAAGCTGTACCCGCGGATTCGTCCGTACCTGGCACTGCCAGATACGAATACGTTCCGTAATCCCCTGTCGGATCATTCTTTTCCTTCAGGGCATACAACCGCAATTTTTTCAGTGACCGTTCCTTTTATGTTACAGTCGCCCATACTAACACTTCTTTTGCTGCCTGTCGCGCTGATTGTGGGATTTTCAAGAATTTACTTGGGGCTCCACTATCCTACGGACGTACTCGCAGGAGCGGTCATCGGCACATCTGCGGCAATAGGGACGGTTGCATTCTGGCCTTAAAGCCGATATGGTATGATTGAGAACATCCCAGCAGGAACAGGTGAAATGAGAGTGGCTAAAAAACGAGTGTTATTATTATCGGAAGGTTTCGGTGCCGGACATACTCAAGCTGCGTACGCGCTCTCAAGCAGTTTGCGCAAGCTTTCTCCGAATGTGCAGACCAGAGTGCTGGAATTGGGGAGCTTTTTGAATCCGAGAATGGCTCCGCTCATTATTACAGCGTACAAGAAGACTATCATATCGCAGCCTCGCCTGATCGGAATGGTTTACCGTCATCAGTATAAAAAATCATTAAACCGTCTTACAACGCTCGCTTTACATCGTCTGTTCTACACACAGACCCGTAACATTCTCCGGCAGCTTCGTCCTGATTTGGTGGTATGCACTCATCCCATCCCAAGTGCGGTGATTTCACGTTTGAAGCGCTTGGGCGTTCATGTCCCGCTTTGTACCGTCATTACAGATTACGATGCGCATGGAACATGGATCAGTCCCGAGGTTGACCGGTACTTTGTATCTACGCCTGAGGTCATGCGCAAATTGCGCGTACGTGGAGTGCCTATGTCGAAAATTCAAGTCACGGGTATTCCGGTTCATCCAAATTTCTGGGAGCATCCGGGGCACGACGAAATACGGGACCAATTCGGTCTTAAGCCGATACCCACCGTGCTCGTTATGGGCGGCGGCTGGGGTCTGATGAACGATGAAGTCATTCATCGCTCGCTTACCCATTGGAGAGAAAACATTCAATTTATTTTTTGTCTAGGTCATAATGATAAAATTCGTCGTAAAATGCAGCTGGACCCCCGCTTCGATCATTCGAATATTCATATTTTCGGGTTTACGCGGGAAATCGACAAATTAATGGAGGTATCGAATCTGCTTATTACCAAGCCCGGCGGAATGACATGCACCGAGGGGCTGGCAAAAGGGATTCCGATGTTGTTTCACAAACCTCTCCCCGGACAGGAAGAAGAAAATTGCCAATACTTTACGGCTCAAGGCTTCGGAGAACCGATTACTTCGCTGGATGTTGTCGTGAAATGGATGAACCGGCTGTTACACGAATTTCCGGAAATCGTTCGCAAGCGACAGGATCACGTTCATAATGTAGCGCGATATTATCCTCTTCAGAGTGCACAGAGTATTTTGGATATACTGGAACCAAACAGGGTGCTTTCCTAAAAAAAGGAAGCACCCTGTTTTATTTTATTATTTTCCATACTTCTCAAGACGTATTTTCTCATACTGTTCCAAAGCATCTTTGCCGATCAGCACCTCGACACGATGGATGTTCATACCTTTGCCCATAAATTTATTTTCATATTCGGTCATGACATGCTCTTCATTGATACCATCACGATGAAGGTTCAACGATATATTCGTCATTTGCAGACCACTATCAGCAAACGAATTCAGTGAGAACTCAAACAGCGTCTCCGAATCGGTTTTGAAATGAATTTGCCCCTTGCTGTTCAAAAGCTGACGGTACTTGTCCAAAAAGCGCGGATGCGTCAAACGACGACGCGCGTGTTTGGCTTTAGGCCACGGATCGCTAAAATTCAAATAAATGCGTTCAATTTCCCCAGGTTCAAAAACATTTTCAATCTGTTCAATGTTCGCCAGCGCCAATTTGATATTAGGCGGCGTATCCACCTCTGTATCACTCCAGGCCAGACGTGACTTTTCTGCTGCACGACGCACCAGCTCGTCGTACATATCAAAGCCAATATAGTTGATTTCCGGATTCCGATAGCTCATTTGGCTGATAAACCGACCTTTGCCCATGCCGAACTCCACATGAATCGGACGATCATTGCCAAAAAGCTGCTGCCACTTTCCTTTATACTGTCCCGGCTCCAAGATGACCAGATCCTGCTGTTCTTCCAGACTTTCCCGTATTCCTTTTCTTCCGCGTAAACGCATGTTACTCCTCCATATGCTCTGTTATCAAGGAAAAAGGAATTTCACCCCCGCTTGAAGATACGGAAATGAAATTCCTTTTTCAATATATTTGGATTGGGGTCCAACTAATTTAATTGTTCATAGTCTACCCCATCAGCAGGTGAAAAATCAATCGTCTTTTGGCAAGCGGCTCTGATTTTTTGACGTGCGGCCGTTCCAATCTGGCGGTCCTGCCCAAAACGGACACCGGTTAGCGCCAATGCCTCATCAAAGGTTAACTCAACAGTAACTTTATCCATACGCGTTTTATCCTGCGTACTCATAAAAGATCACCTCACGGGTTATTAGTGATGGAACCGACGTGCATTTACCCTAAAGCAGGCGATAGAAGCAGCACAGCTGCCCTGAAAAATAATCATTAGCCGATGGTTAACTTTTATTTTCAGGATCGAAAACATTCCTTTTATAGTATGTCTGGTACCGCTTACAATATAACACATGGTGTAACCTTTTTCAATCCTGAATCCAATAAAATCCGCACTTTCTCCTGCCTTTCGCTATCAAGTGATTCCCAATTCCGACTGATTTTTGTTACAATAGGGTGATCGCAAAAAAAGGAGTACACCCATGAAAACAGATCTGTTGCCTGCTCCTCTCCTATGGGGAGATAAACGGTTCCATACGTGGAATCACGAAATGCGCGAGCAATTTCAAAATAAAGTGTTTAAAGTCATGCTGGATGCGGGTTTTACCTGTCCGAATCGGGATGGTTCAATTGCCAAAGGAGGCTGCACCTTTTGCAGCGCACGGGGATCTGGTGATTTTGCAGGACGCCGCCGGGACGATCTGGTCACCCAATTCAATACGATTCGGGACCGACAGCATCTAAAATGGCCAAATGCCAAATATATCGGCTATTTTCAAGCCTATACGAATACGTATGCCCCGGTTGAGGAGCTGCGCGAATACTTCGAGGTGATTCTGGAGCAGCCCGGCGTTGTCGGCCTGTCCATTGCTACACGTCCCGATTGCCTGCCTGACGATGTAGTGGATTACCTTGCCGAGCTGAACGAGCGCACATACCTGTGGATCGAAATGGGCCTGCAAACTGTCCATGAATCCACCTCGGAGCTGATTAACCGCGCGCATGACACTCAATGCTACCTGGATGCGGTGGAAAAGCTGCGCAAGCGCAATATCCGCGTGTGCGCGCACATTATTTACGGACTGCCGCAGGAAACGCATGAAATGATGCTGGACACAGGTCGCGCAGTGGCGGCTATGGATGTGCAGGGCATCAAAATCCACCTGCTGCATCTCATGCGCAAAACGCCGATGGTCAAGCAGTATGAAGCCGGATTGCTACGTTTTCTGGAAAAAGATGAATACGTCAAGCTGATCGTCGATACACTGGAATTCTTGCCGCCTGAAATGATCGTTCATCGGTTGACCGGGGATGCACCCCGCGATTTGCTAATGGGGCCGATGTGGTCGCTCAAAAAATGGGAAGTGCTTAACGCCATTGACGATGAGCTAAAATCACGTGAAACGTGGCAAGGCAAGTATTGGAGGCAGCCTTAAATGGGCTTCCTGTCTGTTTTGAGTTACGCACATCAATTGGTAGCTGCGCGAGCCCAGCCGGGCGATACCGCTATAGATGCCACAGTTGGCACTGGAGCGGATACGCTTTTCCTGGCTAAGGCTGCCGGAAGACGGGGACGTGTCTACGGCTTCGATATCCAGCAGGAGGCGTTGCAGCTCGCTCGTCGTCGGCTCGACGAAGACGAATCCCCCTCACTGGCGGAGGTATCGCTATTGCTGCAAGGTCATGAGCAGATGCGGGAGGCCATTCCCGACAAGCTGCATGGCAAAGTCGCTGCGGTCATGTTTAACCTCGGCTACTTGCCTTCCGAATGCGCTGACCCGTCTGTTATCACGCATACGGACAGCACACTCACCGCTCTTGATGCAGCAATATATCTGCTACGCCCTCGCGGTATTCTGACCGCCGTACTGTATCCGGGGCACGCCGGGGGTGGCGAGGAAGCGGAAGCTGTCCTTCAATGGGCTTCCGCCCTCCCGGTATCCAGCGGTCAAAGTATTATTTATCGCCAACTACAGCGAGCCGCTTCGCCCTACATAGTAGCGGTTGAAAAAAAATAATATCTGCTTTTTTATTGCATATTCAGGTTATGAGCGGCTTTTTTAGTCGCCTTACATATATCTTTTTTGATCGTCGTACGGGCTATTCATCCCAGTTTTATTGCCCCAACGGCACGTTTCTGTTTCCCTATTCTGTTAGGTCGCACTCATTACTCATTATGGAGGAGAGAAATTATGCTAAAGCCATACCCGCTGCAATTTCAACCTGAGTTCAAAGAGAGAGTTTGGGGAGGACGAGCCTTGGAACAATTCGGTTTGACCCCGCCGGAAGGGCATATTGGTGAAGGATGGATGATTGCCGATCATCCAAATGGAACCACAACGGTCATCAATGGCGAGCTGGCTGGCAAAGGACTGGATGAAATTCGCGAAACCTACGGGCAGGACTGGCTCGGGGCCAAGGGCGTATCGGAAAAAGGCGGACGTTTTCCGCTTCTAATCAAGCTGCTGGATTGCAATGACGATCTGTCCGTTCAAGTGCATCCGACAGATGATTATGCAGGACTTCCAGCCGGAGAGCTGGGAAAAACCGAAATGTGGTACGTGCTTGATGCCAAGCCGGATGCTAAAATTATTTACGGTCTGACCGAGGGCGTGACCCGGGACAGCCTGCGTACCGCTCTTGAAAGCGGAGACATCCTGGGCAGCTTGCGTCAGGTTCCTGTCGAGGCTGGCGACACATTCTTCATCCCTGCCGGAACCGTACATGCGCTGTGTGCAGGCGTTGTTGTTGCTGAAATTCAGCAAAATTCAGATACCACCTATCGGTTATATGACTACAACCGTCCTGGTCTGGATGGTAAGCCCCGTGAGCTGCATATCGAGGACTCCCTCAATGTGACCTCTTACGAGGGGGCTGGTGCAACAACGATGAAGACAGGTGATTTGCAGCCGGGTGAATGGCTTCAACTCGCAGCCTGTGAGTATTTTGTCGTGGAAAAGGGTATCGTAGAGGGAAGCTGGGCGCTTTCTACAACTGATGACAGCTTTACCATTCTCGTGATTTGCGAAGGTAGCGGTACATTAACGTGGGACAATCATTCGGCCTCTCTCTCCTGCAAAGCCGGAGATTGCTTTCTGTTACCCGCCAATCTGGGCGGGTACACGCTGAATGACGGAATGACTGTCCTTAGATCTTATCTTCCTTAAAGCTTAAAGGGTGTGTTGTCTAATCATGCGGGAATATACCTTCACCATCGCTGAAAATGACGGAACGGAGCTTTTTGCCTACCGCTGGCTACCGGATGAGCATACACCCGTGCGGGGAATCGTTCAGATTTCGCACGGGATGTGCGAGACGTCCCACCGCTATATTCGCTTGGCCGAGAAGCTTACAGCTTCCGGCTACGGTGTATATGCCAACGATCATATCGGCCACGGACGTACGGCTGGTGATCCTGATAAGCTCGGTATGCCGGGAGCCAATGCGTTCAATCGAATGGCAAGCGGTATGCTGGAGCTGGGCGAAATTGCGGCCAAGGAGTTCCCTGATCAGCCTCGTTTTTTGCTCGGTCACAGTATGGGGTCCTTTTTAACCCAGAAAATCATGTATGATGACAGGCAACAGTATCACGGGTTTATTTTATCGGGAACGAACGGGCGGCGCGGTCTGCTGAAACTTGGAGAGCAAGTTGCCCTGCTGCAAGCCAAACTGCAAGGAATGGATCACCGCAGCATACTGCTCAACGCTATGGTCTTCGGCGGATTTAATCGGGCCTTTCGTCCGGTGCGGACGGCGTTCGACTGGCTATCCCGCGATCCCGAGGAAGTAGATCAATTCGTGCATGATCCGTTATGCGGAGCCATCTGTACGACAGGCTTTTTTCTAGATTTTTTCCGGCTTTTACAGGAAATCCATGGGCCCTCCTCTCTCGAAAAAATCAATTCCAAACTGCCAGTCTATATTTTTGCCGGGGACCGTGATCCGGTGGGGTTGTTCGGTAAAGGCGTTCTATCGCTGGTGGATATGTATAGAAGTCTGAAGCTTCAGGATGTAGAATATCGTCTCTATCCTGACGGCCGACATGAGATGCTGCATGAAACGAACCGCAACGAGGTCATGAACGATATCGTGGATTGGCTGGATCGTCATGTCAACACAGCAGCGACCTCCGTTTCTGTTTTGTCTGGAGGCTCTGAGACATCCGGTTGATCCGCTTTGTCCAAAAATCATCCTCGCTGGAATAAAAAGGAACCTTCAAAACCACGATTACAGTGGACTTGAAGGTTTCTTTTTTGTGTTTACTTTTTACTTTGAGGTTATGTTCAAAATTACCATGCATTCCGTTCTCTTAAGGAAGTAATATGAGCTATATGATGTTTGCCATGCCAGGCATAGATGCCGATGTTTCGTTCCAGTCGAATCGTCTGACCCGATTCCGGATGGATAAACGTTCGGTGTAATTGATCATCCCCCATCGAACGCAACACAACCACCCACCGTTCATGCAACCCTTCCAGCAATTGCAGAGAAGGCTCCAGCGGAAGCTCCCTTGCATCCGGTATTTCGGCCCAACGTCCCTCATCATATGGCTTAATCGTGGGTGTATCCTCTGTTAGCGCCAGCTTGAAGCGAACATAACTGTTCATATGGCTGTCTGCCAGATGATGAACAACCTGCCGAACCGTCCAGCCGCCTTCGCGATAAGGCGTGTTCAACTGTTGTTCATCCAGCCCTTCCACCGCCTGACGAAGCTGAGAAGGCAGTTCAGCAATATCTTGAGTCCATGCCACAAGCTGTTCTTCTGTAATCGTATCTGGAATGACAAATGGCCCAATCGGGTAGCGCAAATCATGATCCAAAACAGTCCCCCACCCTTCTTTCGCATCTGAGTATCCTGTTACCTGTAATCTTATGTTTTAACTATGCAGGAAAAAAAGCAGACCCGCAAGAGCCTGCTTTTTCATAGACGTAAAAATTAAATACAACTGTTGATGTATTTTATCCTTCCAGCAACAGCGATTCCGGATCTTCCAGCAATTCTTTGACCGTTACCAGGAAGCGAACCGCTTCGCTGCCATCAATAATCCGGTGATCATAGGACAACGCGATATACATCATCGGACGATTTTCCATACGTTCCTCGTCAATGGCAATGGGGCGAAGCTGGATTTTATGCATACCCAAAATACCCACTTGCGGTGTGTTCAGGATTGGCGTAGACAGCAGGGAACCGAAAATACCTCCGTTGGTAATGGTAAAGGTTCCACCTTGCAGATCCGCCAGAGAAAGCGAATTGGAACGTGCTTTGCCAGCCAGCTCTGCAATGCTCTTCTCAATTTCGGCAAAGCCGAGACGATCAGCATCCCGTACAACGGGTACAACCAGCCCTTCCTTCGCAGATACGGCAATCCCGATATCATAGTATTTTTTCAGTACGATATCATCGCCGTTAATTTCCGCATTCACAGTAGGGAACCGCTTGAGCGCGCCGACCACTGCCTTTGTAAAGAAGGACATAAAGCCCAGCCCTACATCGTGCTTCTCCTTGAACTTATCTTTGCGGCGTTTGCGAACATCAAGGATGGCGGTCATATCCACTTCATTAAAGGTCGTGAGCATAGCGGCCGTTTGCTGTGCCTCAACGAGACGCTTGGCAATGGTTGCTCTGCGGCGGGACATGCGCTGACGTTCCACCGGCTTGCTGTACTCTGTCTGAGACGAGGACGCCGCCGCAGGCTTATTCGCAGCAGGAGTCGCAGGTGCAGGTGATGCAGCTCGCGAGACATCAGCGCTATTTGCATGCGTTTTAACGTCCTCTTGGAACACGCGCCCAAGCGGGTCCTTCCCCTGTACCTGCTCCAGATCAATTCCACGCTCACGTGCCAGCTTCCGGGCAGAGGGAGATGCCGTCTGACCGTTCCCGTCACCGTTGGATGCAATAGGCTGTGCGGCCTGCTCAACTGCTGATGTGCCGCCGCCTGCTGTGGAAGCTGGCAAAGTGGCTACAGACGGTGCTTCCGGCGCTTGGGTCGCTGCTGCTTCTCCAGCACCGGATTGTTCTGCGTTACCGCTCCCACTGCCGCTTCCAATCAAGCCAACTGCTTCACCGATAACTACCGTTTCCCCTTCCTGTCGAAGGATTTTCTGGACTACGCCCGCTTCTTCTGCGCTAATTTCCAGGTTGACCTTATCGGTTTCCAGTTCCAGTAGAACATCTCCCTGTCCTACGGAATCCCCTTCCTTCACAAGCCATTTGGAGATTGTTCCTTCCGTGATGGATTCTCCCATTGCTGGCACTAAAATATCGCTCACAGCCGCTACCTCCCCAGTGTAATATTGTTTTTGGAATCCTGCTTCAACGCTGATTGAATAATTCGCTGCTGCTCTAGGCTGTGTACTTGCTGATAACCACTCGCCGGGCTGGAACGATCCGGTCTGCCTGCGTAGCGAATTTCCGCTCCTTGTGGCACTACATTCCGCAGACGAGGCTCGATGTAACTCCAGGCACCCATGTTTTTCGGTTCTTCCTGTGCCCATACGAATTCCTTAACATGTTGAAAGCGGCTGAAAATATTCCGAATTTCCTCTTCCGGGAAAGGATACAACTGCTCGACGCGAATGATGTGCAGACGGTCCTCCGCTTCAGCCTTGTCCTTCTCCAACGCCTCTTCCAGATCAATAGCAATCTTGCCACTGCACAGTACAATCCGCTCGACACGATCCGGGCGCGCACCCAATCCGGGCTGCTCCAGCACGGGACGGAATGTTCCTTCGCTGAACTCGGAAGCAGGCGAAGCGACACGGTTGTTACGAATGAGGCTTTTCGGCGACATCATCACAAGCGGACGAGCTTCCTCACTTTCGCTTAATGCAGCCTGACGGCGCAGCAGATGGAAATACTGCGAGGCACTGCTCAAGTTAGCGACAGTCCAGTTATTTTGTGCAGACAGTTGGAGGAAACGCTCCAGACGTGCGCTTGTATGCTCCGGTCCTTGTCCTTCACTACCATGAGGCAACAGCATCACCAGACTGGATTTCTGTCTCCATTTGGCACGACCAGCGGAAATGAACTGGTCGAAAATAACCTGCGCACAGTTGGCAAAATCACCGAATTGCGCTTCCCAAATCACTAACGTTTCAGGAGAGTACACGTTATAGCCATATTCAAAGCCAAGAACAGACGCCTCGGACAACGGGCTGTTATGAATACTGAACGAAGCACGTGCTTCCGGCAAAGTGTGCAGAGGGCAATGCGTATTGCCCGTTTCAGGCTCATGCAGCACGAGGTTACGGTGAGCAAAGGTTGCCCGCTCTGCATCCTGACCTGTCATACGAATCGGTTTTCCATCGGCCAGAATTGTAGCCAAAGCCAGTGTTTCCGCCAAGCTCCAATCTACCTTTTCGCCATCGTTCAGAGCCGTTTTTCTGCGCTGTAGAATACGATCCAGCTTCGGATATACCTGAAAGTCTTTCGGCCATTTCAGCAGGTTTTCATTGATCTGGCGCAGCTTTTTCAGCTCTATTGCTGTACGAACCACAGAATCCGGACCCCGTTTTGCCTTGGCAGGAGCAATTTTCGGCTCCTCTTCCGGGTTATTCTTCACATGCTCGTGTGCTTCCTTCAGTCGATTTTGTACCTTATCGATAAGCCCAGCATTGTACACTTCATCCACAATTCCTTGCTTAATCAGGATTTGAGCGTACAATTTGCTAACCGTTGGATGGTTTTTCACCTTGCTGTATACCAGCGGCTGCGTTGTTTCCGGATCATCGGATTCATTATGACCGTAACGGCGGTAGCCAATCAGATCAATCAGGAAATCCTTCTTGAAACGGTTGCGGTATTCACCAGCCATTCGAGCTGCTGCAATACACGCCTCGGGATTGTCCGCGTTCACGTGTACGATCGGAATTTCATAGCCTTTGGCCAGATCGCTTGCATAACGGGTCGAACGTGAGTCCACGCTTTCCGTTGTAAAGCCCAAACGATTGTTAACAATAATATGAACCGAGCCGCCATTACGGAAACCGCGCAAATTCGTGAAATTGAGTGATTCGGCCACGATGCCTTCACCTGGAAAAGCCGCATCGCCATGCATGATAATGGTTGCCGCCTTGCTGACATCCAGCTTCGGATAGCCTGCTTCCCTGCGATCCTCCTGCGCTGCGCGGGAAAAGCCCTGCACGACCGGATTCACGTATTCCAGATGACTCGGGTTATTCGCCAATGTCAGACGGGCCTGTACCGCTTCCCCATCCTTTACAAAACGATCGGCACCCAGATGGTATTTTACATCTCCGGTCCAGCCGTAATTAATTCCTGTTGAGCCTTCAGACGGAATCAGATCCTTATTCGGAGAATGATGAAATTCAGAGAAAATCTTGCTGTAAGGCTTGCCCAGCACGTGGGCCAGTACATTCAGACGACCACGATGCGCCATCCCCATCAAGACGTGGCTTGCACCTGCATTCGTCGTAAGACGGATAATCTCGTCGAGTACCGGTACAAGGACATCATTACCCTCGATGGAAAAACGTTTCTGTCCGACAAACGTTTTATGCAAAAACTCTTCGAATTGCTCCACCTCTACCAGTCTGCCTAGCAATGCCTTGCGTTCCTGTGTGGTGAGTGGTTTGGAGGACCAGCCGGATTCAGCATAGCTGTTCAGCCAGCGGCGTTCCTCCTCATTATGAATGTGACTAAATTCATAGGCAATCGGGCCTGTGTATGCCACACGCAGACGTTGAATGGCTTCCCAGCCGTTAAGTGTTCCAGCAGGAGCGTTATCCCATATTAAAGAGGCCGGAAAAGCCTTTAGGTCCTGTTCAGTTAAACCGTAGGATGCTGGATCAAGCAAGCGAGTATCCTGCTCCGCATCCAGTCCCAGCGGGTCTATTTGTGCAGCCAAATGTCCGTATTCACGGATGTTCCACACCATTTTCCCGGCTGTAACCGCTTTCTGTAATGTGTTCGAATCAAGATGTCCCTGAGCGCTTGCCGGGGGGCCTTGCAATTTGTAGTCTATCATGGAAGCAGCCGAGTATTCGGATTGCGGCGGCTCACCCCATTGATCAAACAGCTCGCGGTAAGCCGGATCAACTGTTCCGGGGTCCGCTACATACTTTTCATACTGGTCCTGCACATAACCTAGATTAGGTCCGTAATACGCCTGCCAAGGTACCTGTCTGCTGCTCTCTTCCATTGTCATCTCGTTCCCTCCGTCAAATTTTGAAATTCATAGCTGGACGGAAATCATTTTCATTTCAGTTTTTGCAAAATTCTCATTTTAAGTTGTTCACAATATGCTCACATTATATGAAATCCTTCATCAAAAGTCGAATTTCACAGTTCCTATCCTTCTTCCATTGTATAAAGTTTTCTAGCAATGAGCATTTCCTTTTTCTCAACATATCCATGCGTAAATGAGATGAATCGGGCTATTCTGTAATTCTTACACCCCCATTATAGGCGATTACCGTATTGATTATTTCAGACAACATATCGGACAATTAAAAGAAGCCATTCTAGATGGCGTTGAAGTGATGGGCTACACCAGTTGGGGAGCGATTGATATCATCAGTGCATCCACTTCAGAAATGTCCAAACGCTACGGATTTATTTATGTGGATCAGGATGACGAAGGTCACGGAACCCTTAACCGCAAAAAGAAGAAAAGCTTTGGCTAGTATAAAAAGGTAATTGCTACAAATGGCGCGGATTTAGCTTATTTAGATTGGAGACTGACACTCATTTGTGAGTCAGGAATCAAACACCTGGCAACTTAAATAACCAGCCGTCGGATATCAACCGACGGCTGGTTGTTTAAGTTTAGTTGCTCCTCATACTACGCCAAACGAGTTTAAAAACAACTTCCCAGTCCACCCCACTATGATTATCGTTAACAGCAGAATTTAAAAGGCAGAGGGTCCGATACGATTCAAACTTAAAGTGACATTAAAGTCACTTTTCTGTACAATATTCCTACTTTTCACTATTATTTTAATTAGGCATCTAAAAACCGCTTTGAAAGCGAAAGGGATGGAACTGTGACTGGATTAAAACAAGTACTCAGAAACAAGAATTATGTCAGGTTTTTTCTGGCAACGTTCGCCTCACAAATGGGAGGAATTATTGGGGTTACTGCATTCATGTTTTATTTGTTGAAACGGTTTACGAATCAGCCATACTATGCAACGCTTGCCGAGTTAATGTATTCGCTCCCGATGCTGGTAGTATTTCTCGTGGTTGGAGTGCTGGCAGATCGGATGGACAGACAAAAAATTGCTGTTAATTGTGACTGGATCAGCGCTTTTTTATCCTTATGTTTGCTTATTTTTATTTGGGTCGATTCGATTCCCTTGATATTTGCCCTCCTCTTCATCCGTAGTGCTGCCTCCAAATTTTTCTTCCCAGCCGAAAGTGCCATTATACAGGGGATATTAAGCGAAGATGATTACACCATTGCCGCAGGGCTCAATCAAATGATGGGGAGTCTTTTCATGTTATTTGGAGGAACTCTGGGGGCCGTCGTTTACTGGCACTTTGGAATTACTGGAGCCATCCTAATTGATGCTGTTTCTTTTATTGTGTCTGCACTGCTTATTCGTTCCTGCAAAATTCCAAAGGAAGTACGCCTTCCGAACGGGGCACATCAATTTAAACAATTAAAATTCAAACTTGTCATGCATGACTTTAAACAAGGGTTTCTTTACATATTACGCAACAGACTATTGATTTGGTTGGTTTCAGGCTTTTTTATGTTCGGTATTTTAAATGGTGGTTTTAGCGTTTTACCGATGTTTATTCTTAAATATAAGCTAGCTCCAGACAACTATGAGCAGTATATGGTATGGACAGGTATTATTTTTGGAGCTGGTGTGTTGCTTGGTACCCTAATCGCTTCTCTCATCTCCGCCAAGCTAAAGCTACACCAAATGATTGCAGCGGGAGTTCTGGTAGCCGGAATTGGTATGTGCACACTTGGATTTGTTAACCACCTCTATGCTTTTCTGATTATCAACTTTGTCATTGCACTGATACTTCCGTTCATTAACATTGGCATAGGAGGATGGCTTCCTCGTATTGTAGATCCTCAAATGATGGGACGTGTGCAAGGTTTAATTAATCCGTTAATGATGCTGTCCCAGTCTCTTACATTAGGTTTCATTGCTGTAAGCTTTCCTTCATTTATTTCAATTGAAGTCTTGTTTTTATTAGTTGGGGTCTGTACCGTTATTGTAGGAATATACTACACTATTGTGCTTCCCCGTTATGCTGATTACAGCACTTCTTCTAAGACCCTTCAGGAATCTTTATAGGCAAATTAAAAAAGTCATAAATGGTGGCATTGAAGTGATTGCGATAATACGGTCCGTATTTTTTTATGGTCGCCAGTAGATGAACAATGCCCCGTGTTGTTGGACCCGCAAACCATTCCGCCAGCGATTGCGATTGTTGATTTGCCACTTCTGCCTCCGAATCCAGTGCAGAGGTGGCAAATCATATCTCCCCTCAAATGTTCCACAAGTACATACAATTATGGTAGATACAAAAGTTAAGAGGTCAAAAAACAGAGATCATAGGAGCTAACCATGCAAAGCAAAAAAGTGCTTATACCAGTTGCATTACTTCTTTTAATACAGTTAAGTGTTCCTATCTGCTGTACCTTTGCACAGGATAACCTTGTCATAGATCATAAAACGAAAGAGAGAATCAAAGAACAATATGGCTTGGAAGAACCTCAGTCACCTATATTAGAGCAGCAGCAAAACATTTTATTCGGAGGTGATTGGGGCTTTAGTCCTTCTGCTGGTGCTGTGATGCTGGAATTGACCATATTGATTCGGAATCCGCTCATTTTCATCAGTCAACAACTGATATATTCGGTGAAATCATAAGCTTTTTTTCTATTCGGTAAGTTCCATGATATAGAGCATAAGGATCATTTATTTCGTAGCAAGTTGTCTGCCACTCGGGGTCACTTCATCCTTCTTATTGAAAAGGTTTAATTCAATGGGGCCCCTACCATGTAGCCACAGCAGTTCATCGAATAAAAATGTCAGTCCATCCTTGGCGCGTAAGCGTTCGATGATCTCCGTGACAACTTGCATAACCTCCCCTTGTATTCCCTCTGCCAGTTGCAGACCTCCGCTCTCTCCATCCAGATAAAGATGCGTATGATATGATTGCTCCACCTTCTTCACATGGCGCAGACACAGTATGCCATTTTCGAGGTAAAAGAAGTATTGATGGTCATAAAGAACCCCTTCGCATATCTCATACATATGAGGTGAATCATACGGCCCCTGAACCATGGATACCCGTTCCAATCCCATTACCCATTCTGTCATACATCCTCGCTCCATTCTTTGTTCAAAGTTTCTTATTTGCCAATATACTTTCTTCTACAGGTAGTTTTTCAAACTAGGTGGTTGAACGATAATTAATTGCTAATTGTAAAACGTTTTGGTACGATAAGCATATTACTACGACGTTCACAAATAACATTTCAATAAACCTAATGCACATTACAGTGTTATTTTTGTTGTTTTTAGAATACATACAATAGTGTTTATTGTCAATACTTTGATGTTTCTTTTTAACACTATAGAATGCATTTAGCTGGAGGAAAATATGATAAAGATTCATCTTTCCCGTATTATGGGCGAAAAACGAATAAATATTGCCGAGCTTTCCCGCATGACTGGATTACATAGAAACGGAATCACCAAACTTTACAACGAAGAAACAGACGGTGTGAAATTTGATACGCTAGATAAAATTTGTAAAGCTCTAGACTGCCATGTTCAAGATGTTATCGAGTATGTAGAGGATGATACAAATTAGTAAAATGGTACTTCTCTTGTTATGAGAAACTGTTTCAATTAGGTTTTCTAAAAGCTGCCCTCCAACGCAAACGCCCGGATTGACTTTCCAACCTTGAATACACTTTGTAGAACCCTTGGCGTACTCCCTGGTGCACTGATCGAATACTTGCCAGAAGACGACGAAGAGAGCCGTTAACATGCTTACGGCTCTCTGTTTCTTATAAATTAGATTCGAACATCGTAATCCCTTCCTATAAGGTGACCTTAAATATATTTCTCCCACGTATGATAAATGTCGAATAAAGCATTTGGATTACGCTCACCGTCTAAAACCAGATACATTTTATTCGTTACGATCATGATCACATCCATATCTGTTTCCTTAGTCAAACCAGTGATAACAGGACGATTTACGCTAATATAAGACTTTGGTTTAAAAATAAGACCCCAGTCCAACCCACTATGATTACTTTTTACAACTTCCCCCAGATAAATTCCGATGTCCAGTGTAAATGCTTGGGATTGGGTACTAACCTTTTTGTCATTAATATATTCTTTCATCCATTTAGAAGTTCTTGAATACTCCTCTTCTAATTCTGACGTACTTTTGTTTTGAATCTGTACATTTCTTAGATACCATTCCCAAATATCTATAAGTGAGCGATGACTATAATCCAGATGTATCTGTGAAAATGCGCCAAGTTGCTCTAAACGCGAAGGTATTTGCTGTTTAAACCAATTAAAATGTTCTTTAGCTTCATGCTTGTTCATTTCAGAGTATTCTTTCATTTCAAACGGTGGTTGTATTAATTTATATTCCATTTAGAGTATTTCTTCCTTTCTTTTAGTCCTTATTTCTCCTGCCCAAACTTATTCAGTCGATCCAGTAGTCCAACTCCCCCTAAAACTATAGAAGAGGAAAGAACCACACAGTTCAACTTTGCTTTGTAGTTTGAATACACGCCCTAATCGGTTCCATTTGTCGTAGGTTTGGATTTGTTCATTAAGCTCACCATCACGCTGAGTGACTTGACAAAGATCATCAGTTGTAACTTTCCTATTGAGATCTAAAGAAACCACATGCAAGGGCTTCACATGTGGTTAATATTTAGAACCCTTCAAGCTTTCTTATAACCTCTACTACAACTCCAAATACGATCCGCCACTTAGCAGATTCATCGTTTGCTCGTATAGCCTCACCAGTAAATTTCCTTTCGCTTCCTCATCTGTAATATAGTTCTCAAATATCATATTCACTCTCGTAAAAAAGAAAAATAAATCAAAAGCTAGATTCTTTTGAAATAACTTCTTGATCTTTTGAAAGCTTAGTTAACTGCTCCATACAATCCAACAGCTCATTGAACTCTTTTTGTAAAATAACTCCTTTTGCTTTCATCTGAGGAAGTACAATCACCATCAATTTTTTTATTCGATCTTCTAATTCAATTTGATTCATCGTCAATCCCTACCTATTCAGTGGTTTTAGATGTATTCTCTCCACGTATGATAAATATCGAACAGGGCGTTAGAATTACGTTGTCCCTTTACAACTGAGAACATTTTATTCGTTACAATCATGTAGCTTCATGCTTTGCTATCTTAATTCGAAGCTAAATTCACTGTAACACCACCTGATACCAAGATCGTTAAAAGATCCATAAAATATTGCTGTGGTGAAAATCTATAGCACGTCTCTTTTTGATCCCACTCTTCCTCGTATCTTTCCAAAAAGTAATGCGCGTTTTTCCAATGGATCGTGAACGGTCTCATACTCCAAACCCTCCACAGAGACAGTCTGATATACTGTCCAAACTAAATCCGTAGTACCCTCCGGGTCCATTAATCGCTTCTCCCAGTGCTATAAAAAATGTTGTAAAATCCAATATGTATTCCCCGTCTAAAGTGTAGACTTCTCCTCGTTTATCCAACCTGTGAGAATGATTAGACGCAGAATGTATTCTAGTCACGTTTAGCCACCCGGCCTGTTCTTCTTTAGAGAAGCCTTGCCATATATTATTTTCAAGCGGCTGAGTTCCCTTTAAATACTTCCATAATCTTAATTCCCCAGGGGAAGGCTTAGTTTCAAGTATACCCGTTAACTCCAGATTGAAGTTTCCTTTATTGTAATTTAGTTTATGGATCATGTAGGATTCAGGTAGGTGATAATAATAGCTTCCAATCACTTTTTCTTCATCATTTAAAATAGCAATATACAAGCTGTATACAGATTGTTTTGTCTTTGTTATGCTTCCTATGAAATCCTCATTAAATACAAATTGTTCAAAAATCACCTTTTCGTACGTTTCAACGATGAGTTCACCCGTTAAGCCAACCACATCTCTAGAATAGCCAACTGTGAGTCCACTTTCAGCGTCAATGACAGCAAATCTATATTTCATATCACACCTCTTTTTGTATAAATTCCCTTAAAATAAAGTGGATTATACCTTGGAGTTAATCCATAAACAATTCCCCTAAAACAGCCATTATTCGCATATATAACTGTGGTAATAAATCACCCGGTTCTTCACCTTCTTTTACGTAGACTAGTTCTGTTTCCACAGTGGTATACAAACGAAATAGTTTATATGCGAGACTCTTAGAGATGACCTGCTTGCCTTTTAAAATCTCACTCAACTGATCAAGGCAATTTAATATTTTATTAAATTCATGATGTAATATTATATTTTTCACTTTCAAAGCAGGAATTACTGTCAATATAAGATTAGATACTTTATTTTCCAATTCATCTTCTATCATGAGTAAACCTCACAATCGTAAATTCAAATATAATACACAAAACAACGAAAAGAGCACATAAAAGTGCCTGCGATTCTCTTGTCGTTTCTATAAACATGATAATCAATTAATTTGAAGCCAATAAGGATAAAAGTCCTCTACACTTTTTATTTTTTTTAGATCTTCTGCAGGTATTGCAAAATGAATTTTTCCCTTCTCGGACTTAAATGTTAACGAAGCATCGTACCTTTTTTTAATAATCCACCTTTTTATTTCCAACATCTCTTGAAGATACTGAGTCGTTGAGAAGTCACATTTAATATAAATTGAAGCTTCTGAGGAGAGTTTCTGACTAACCATAGAATAGCTTGGAACCTCGTCATGGTATGTTTTACTATCCTCCCTCATAAGATTAACATTTACGATGACTTCGGCATCTGAACCTGTAACTTCCTTTGTTTTTTGTGTTACAGTTTTTTTCAACTCATCCCTCCACACAGAAGAGGCATAGTTATCCATCATTTGCCCATAATAGTCTTCATCCACCAAAAAAGAAATCCCTGAGCCAGAGATCACATTAGCTATAAATTTATCATTCTTAAAATCATAATCTACTGAGTCAATTTTCCAGTCCATAGTGTACATTTTATGTAGGTAGTCAGTAACGTTACTCCGAAATTGGACTCTTTCTATCGGACTTCCTGTTGTAATTGATATAACTGCATGTGCAATTACAATAATCAGTATTAACCAAAACCCTTTTTTCAGCACTCTATTAACCCCTCCTGTTAAAAATACATTGTTGGCAATCTGAGTAGAAGCAATGATTCTACTCAGATTGCCAATTTATTTAGTAATATATTTCTTACTTATGTTGAGAACACTGTTTAAAGATCAATGGCCCCTGGTAAATCTGTTCTTCCTAACAATATATTAATTCGATACATATTAAATTGAGCAAAGTTTATTTTACTATTTAACCAACCCATGCGTGAGTATGAATCATAGGAATCATGCAATTGTTTATTATAATCACTTATTGTAAAAGCATCGTTATAAAAAGTACTTTTAAATTCTTTGGCAGCATTATTTGGAATTTGGTCTCCAGTTGTCTCATCACTCCAAATACCATCAAAAAATCTGGATGCACTAGTTCCATTGTACACTTACCTAATGAAAGTATTTGTACTGTCATATCAAGACAACTTGAGCCTATAAATGCATAATCTTTGTTCTTACCCCCAGGTAAATGAGCGTCGGCCAAATCCATAGCTTTCTTTGAACTTTCATTAAAAAATATCGATTTGAATGACCAGTATAATTAATCCCTTCACTTCACTCATTGATTTTAAATAAACAAAATGTTATATTGTCTATAAAATAATCAACATTTAATCGAGGTGTTTGTAAAAATGGATCATTCCGAGCTATTTTGGAATGCTGGAATTGAGGAGCTGAAGCGTGGGTATATCCGTCAGGAAGAACAGGTGGTTTGTCTGCTGGACGGACAGCGCTACGAACAGGGAATCGTATATCAGGATCAAGGGGTATTTTATGACGCGGAGCGGTATATGCGTCTTCATATTGAGCGGACGTACGGTTCGGTCTTTGACTATTTGATCGGCCTGGACAAAAAGCTGACCGGACTGACGGATCATCAGAATCGATTGCTCCTATTATTTTATCAAGGCCTGGGCGATGCGGATATTCAAAAGGAAACCGGAATCGGCAGTGCATCCACCATCCGCAATCATCGCTTTGGCCTCAAAGAAAAGGAACGTCAGGCCAAGGTATTTCTCTCCTTGATGGAGCTGTTAAAGGAAAAAGACCGCCACGCTCCCGCTATCGTCGAAGTGCCGGTACGGGCACGGATGGTGGATGAACGCTACAACATTACCGAAGACGAAAAGCAAAAGGTTTTGGCAAAGTATTTTCCAGATGGTACACAGGGTCGCCTGAAAACCTTCAAAATGCAGGAAAAGCATAAGTTGATCGTACTACGTGAAATTGTGGGACGTTTTGAGGAAGGACGGACGTATCATGAGAAGGATATTAATGCCATTTTGCAGGAAGTGTATGACGATTATGTCACGGTACGAAGATATATGATTGAATATAGTCTACTGGATCGCAAACCGGATGGCAGTGAATATTGGTTGAAGGAATCTTGAAGCACGATATTTGTAAATTAGGAGGACTCAAAATGAATCGAAGAAAAGAACTGGTGCAGCAGTATATGGAGATCAAGACAGAAGCCGGAATCTACTGTATTCGCAATACACACAACGGAAAAATTTTTGTCGCTGGCACACCAAATTTAAAATCACTGAACGGTCGTCGGTTTGAGTTGCAAATGGGAGCTTGTAAGAACAAGCAATTGCAACAGGACTGGAATGAGTATGGTGAAGATGCGTTTGAGTTTGAGGTGCTGGAACTTTTGAAGAAAAAAGATTCGGAATTCTTCGATGTCAAAGATGCGCTGGCCAAGCTGGAGCAGATCTGGCTTGATCGGCTCCAGCCTTACGGAGAAAAGGGATATTTGTAAAATTACCGATCCGCACAATATTCTTCTCGAAGGATGGCAAAAATAACAGCGTCGACAAACTGGCCTTTTTCATAAAAATAGTCTCTCAAGTGGCCCTCTTCGGTAAAACCACTTTTGAGCAGCAATCGTCTGGAGCCTTCGTTATCCGGATCAATGAAGGCTTCGATACGGTGAACCTGCGGCAGATGAAATCCATAATGAATCACTGCCTTCATCGCTTCTGCCATCAGGCCCTGTCGCCAGTATTCGGGTGCCAGTTCATAGCCAATTTCAATACGGGAATGCTTCTTGTGCCAGTTATGAAATCCAATAGTACCAACTACACGTTCAGGAGCTTCTCTTAACGTAATCCCCCAACGTAAGCCCTCTTGCTTTTCATATTTGGATCGCATGGAACGAATAAAATGTTCTGCTTGCTTTACCTCCGTAAAGCTTTCCAGATCATAATATTTTGTAACCTCATCTTTGGAGAAATAGGCAAACACATCCTTCGCGTCCCCCAACGTAAGCTGTCTTAAATGCAAGCGGCTGCTTTCCAGCACCGGAAATATTTCCTTTGTCATCATCTATCTCCTTCCTCATATATGAAGATACTAATTCATCAGCCACCAGCCGATCCCCACCAACACCCCATTGATTAAAAATAATAAAATACATGCCTTCCACTTGTTTATACCACTTGTTTGGAAAAATCCAGTCACTGTACTACGGCACATAAACACCGTAAACAGCAAATTCCAAACAATACGCATGCCATACTTTACATAGTATAGGTCAGGACTTAGATGTACGCCCCCCAACATTGGAGGTACATTCGGAATAAACAGGATCGCACACGTATAGCGCATCGTTTCATATGTAAAATAAAATACAGCCAGCCACCAGGCCCATTTCTTGCCAAATAACATCCCGACACCCGCAGTTGCCCCCGACAAACCGAGCAAAGCGATGAACCCTTGAAACATCCCCCTGCAAATCCCCACCAGCGTAGAAGCCTCATTCAACGCATTAAGCGTCAACAACTGTGTCACCAGCAGAAGAGCTCCATTAAAAATCAATAAAATAGCTGCAATACTTACACCTAAAGGACGCTCAAAAACTACATTCGTTACATAGTCTTCTACTTCTTTTTTCGTATACAAATCCGACACTTCTTCTACTCTCCTAACCCAATCATATACATCCATTTTCGGACGGGTACAATAACAGTGTGTTTTCGCCTCATTCAGATATATCGGCTTTTAGGAAAATATGGTTTAGATCGTTAACAGAATCCCAAATAGAGTAATATCTAACCTTATACTACCATTCCAAGATAAGCTCTGACAAATAAAAGGATTAAAGTCCTACCTTCCTCCTTGGTCATTCTCCAAGCGATCATAGCTGAGTTGCCAAACATTTGGGTATGCCCAAATCTAAAATCTGAGCAAGCAGCTAAAGCCGGGACAATGGGAATGGTGGTATACGGATGGTCATTTTACGAATGGATTATTTTTCGTAGCCAGTTTTCATATAGATGTGGACGCACAAGGAGTGAATAAGCCATTGAAATCTTTGTAGACCCTGAATCCAATCATGGCTTTGGGGTACATCTTACATTGGAAAAACGGGTCCCTTCCTATCGTCCGGGAACGGGTTACTAGGAAGCGGATGGGGCATTCTTCGCCTGGTTCTGTGCAGTACCGAGCGGTAAATTCGCAGGTACGATGACGGTGGAAGGTCATACTCAGGAAGTCGAAGGCAGTGGCTACCATGATCATAATTGGGGGAATGTGCTCGTCCTCAGTGATCAAATGATAAAGGCATGGACCCTAAGTGCGTATTTCTCCAAGGGGTCAATCTCTTTGCTCAGTACGTTATTCAGCAATTCGCGTATATTTCCGATTAAGCCCTTATATAGATGAAGCAAAATATCTTCTTTTTTCTTAAAATAATAGTACAGATGGCCTCGTCCAATCTGCGCCGCTTCTGCAATTTGCCGAATGGTGGTGATGCTGTAGCCTTGGGACATGAATAATTCAGTTGCTTTTCTTTAGAATGGGTTCAATCCAAAAGCTCTTGCAGCGCCTGTTTATACTTTGCTATTCGTGCTGTATCCTTCTCCGTGGGATGAGGGATGCGTTCCAGATTCATATTTTCCTGAATATCCGCTATTTTCACCGCTCTGGACAATGGATTGTTTTTGGCTCGCCGTATAAAATCGCTGTATTCCTCTCCCTCGTTCCGAGTGAGCCCTTCCACCGCTTCAATGATGTGGTTGCCAAAGCCCGCTTCTTTCAGTCGATCCGCTGTGACCTCTGTATCCTCCAGCACATCATGCAGCACGGCAACTAGTTTTTCATCCATCCCCTCTACACGGTTCATGACCTGAAGCGGGTGGAAAATATAAGGCTGACCGCCCTTGTCCGTCTGTCCCTGGTGAGCCTGTGCGGCAATTGCAATCGCTGTTTCGATGTTCATTGTGCGCCCCTCCATACTCTGCTTTTACCTTGAATCACCCTTTAGCTATTAAGAATTAGCACTTACGAACGTAATCGTGTTATTTTCGTGGCTTCATAACCTTTAGATGACTGGATATGTTCTACTTGATAACCGGTTCGGATATCCAAAAGCTTTTCCATAAAAGGAAGGCACGGACTGTAAATAAAGCTTCCTCCAGGTCGGATTGCCCTTAGCAATTCCATATATTTGTGGGCGTATTCGTGAATATTGCCGTCCACTTTCAGATGATGATGTATAAAATGATTGGAGAACGCCATATGAGAGATAATCGTTCCCCACGCGTCTTCCTCGAAGGTTGTCTCCAGCCAATCGCCCTGAGTCACACCTGTTGCCTTTTCAGCCAACCGATCTGTCCCATAAGCCTCAATGCCAAGAGAACGCAAATAGCCTACCAGCCCTGCCTCTGATCCGCAGCCCACATCAAGAACAGGCTCCTGCAAGCAGGCAATGTCCAATCCTAGCAGCTTTGCCTGCAATTCAGGCGTATATTCCTCACAAGGTATCCAAAAGGTATACTCACTCTCTGCATACTTGGCAAACATCGTCCGTCCGTTGGTACGAATTAGAAAATCTCTTAAATGCCCGTAGTGCTGCTGTAGCAGTATGCTTAGTATACTCTCATCCATAGTTTGCTTTTGGAACAGCTTTTGAATCCGGGTGAAAAGTCGATCATACAATTGCGTAAGCTCATCAAGATGGTCGGAGTGAAAATGAATATACTGATTGACACTCACAAACTGGTGCAGTGTTTTTGCCGCTACGCCAGTGACAAAAGCGGTATATTCATGCTGCCGTTTCAAGCTTTGGAGCATAAGGAGCAGTTCCGGGCTTCTCTGTGTCAGCCAATACGTCATTTCCGGTGAAGGTCCCATCAGGGCGTTCCCGTCATGCATATAAAACAAACTCCGATGCTGATTATAGAGGATTTGACCATCAATGAGTCTGTTCAACTGGGCAACCGTCATTAGCGTTTCCTCCCGTGGCTCAAGTTAAATGAAGCTCTTATTTTGCCAATGAATGCTCAAACTGTTTGCACAGCCTGACGATATCCTCTACTCTCGCCAAGGAGGTAAGCCAATGCTGCGGAATCTCCCCAAGCCCATAATAAATCCCTGCCAAGCCTCCCGTAACGGCCCCCGTTGTATCTGTATCTTCGCCCAAATGAATAGCACTCAATACGGCATCCGCATATCCGTCTGTCGTCAGCAAGCTCCACAAGCTCGCCTCCAACGTATGAACGACATATCCGTTGGAGTATATTTCACGCTCAGCTAATTGAGGAATCTTCCCTGATAAAATCCGTTCAAAATGCCGTAGCTCAGGATCACCCTGAAATTGTGATTGTACATAAGGGATTGTTTCCCGGTAGCTCTCGTCCAGAGCCTTGCCACGAATCAGAAGCATCGCCATATGCACATAAAATACGCAAGCGATGATAGAAATGGGATGTCTATGTGTAATGGAGGACACTTGAGTCACAGCCTGGATCAGATCCACACGATCATGGGCTGACCCATACCAGGCGAGCGGCAAAATTCTCATCAGCGAACCGTTGCCGTTACTATATTCATCATCGCCACCTGCCAGCTCCGGCTTGACCCCATCCCGGCTGATTCGATCCAGTGCTTTACGGGTCGCGATGCCGATATCAAACACTTTACCATGCGGCGTCCAACATTCTGCATGATACCACTGCACAAATCGACGGGCGATATCCTCTGTGTCGATGCCCCTGCATGCAGTAAGGCTATCCAACAGACACAGCGTGAGCGAGGCATCATCTGACCAGGTACCCGGTGGCTGATGATGTGTGCCGTAGCCCATCATATCCGTCAAGGGTTGCTCCCGCCGCGCCTCTCTGCTGCTGAATTCCACAGGCACGCCAAGCGCGTCCCCGATGCACAGCCCCACAATACCGTCCTTTATGTTACTCATGCCTGTCCTCTCCTTCTTCCGCTCAGAACGTAAAAGCCCTACCCAAGCCGGAACAGAGCCATCTTTGAGTAGGGCCAGCTTATTTTCTAAGTATACCATGCGTATGGAAATAGCGTTTTATGGTCAATGATTCGTCCGTACATAGGAGGATAAAGGGATATTCAGCTCACGGACACCCTGTGCTACCAGACGGGCTATTTGCTCCGCACCATACTCCTGAAAATGCGTATCGTCCTTCACCCCATCAGGGAACGCAGGATACACTCCCGGCTCCAGATGTAAAAATAACGGAAGTGTCCCTTCCGGACCAACTGTATTATAGTACGCCACACTTAACCGGCTTAGATCGACCAGCGCAACACCTGTCTCGGATGCCGTTTCCTTCATGGCCTGCACGTATTCCGGAAAACTGATCCGATAGGAAGCACTTGCGGCATCATAATCCCTGCGGCTAACAGGGGTTATCAGCACAGGTGTAGCCCCGCGCTGTGTCGCTCCTTGAATGTAGGTTTTCAAATAGACTTTATAATCCGCTGGAGAAACATAACGCTCTTGGTTGTTGATTGCCGCATCATTATGACCAAACTGGATGAGCAAATAATCACCCGGTCGGATGGTCCGCAAAATATCGTCCAGTCTTCCTTGTACGAGGAAAGTCTTCGTGCTTCGTCCACCAATAGAACGGTTCACAAAAGTCGTCTCGTCTGTGAAGAACGGCGCAATCATCTGTCCCCAACCAGCCTGAGGCTTCATAGAGGATTTATAGGTTTGGACCGTGGAATCCCCAGCAAGATATACGGAAGGATGCTCACTCTGCGCTCGAGTCTCTTTTGGCGTAATAACCAGCGCGTTAATCTTCGGATCATTTCCCGAGAAATACAATTCCAGCTGACCGTCGATGAGTGCAAGCTCAAATGTGGCCTCGACAAATTGTCCTGCTGCTTTGGCGGTAGGCTCCACCTTGACGATGGACTCGGCCTTTACCGTAATGTCTGTGCTTCCGGCTGTATCCCCGGCGATCAGGGAAAGCGTATAATCCGCAGGCGGCAAATTGACGACAAAGGATGATCCCTGAACACGAACGAAATCCGAACGAATAGCGTCATTTCCACCACGATCCTCTTCTTTCACCTTGGAAAGATCGGTAAATCCATAACCTCGTTCAGGCGTGTATGCATCCTTGGCGGTGACCTGAGTGTAGCCCTCAGCTATGCTTCCCGGGCCAAAGTCAAAACGAAGAGGCCCCGCGAGCTGTTTATCGGCCAATGCCTGCCCCGGAACAATTATGGTCGCAAACAACAAGCTGAACCCTGCGCATAATCCGATCATTTTACCGAACAACCTGTGACGCTTTCCCTTTTGTCTCAAGCGCAACCCTCACTTTTCAGGTTATTTAAATGACTCGTCATCGTCTATACGTGTAGTGCGTGTTGTGATGTCCGCCAGCCTTTGGCAGCCTTCGTCCAACGCCCAGGATACCGCAATACCCACCGTGTACCGGATCAGATCGGCGGTCAAGAACCCTTTTCCCAACACCAGCCCGCCCAATGTCGTCGCCCGGATACTGTTAATCCAGGGAGCCTGATACATCTGACTGAACTCAATGGCGAAACAAAACAGCAAACTGCCCCACAGCGCTACAGACAACCGACGTTCCACCCACAACATCCTCAGCCCAAAGTAAATCATGCACGCCCACAAGGCATCCCCAAAATGATTGGCAACGAATTCAGGCAACCGGGAGGAAAAGGCCCGGCTTCCCAAGCCCAACAGGATAGCGACCAGCACAGCAGCCAGATACATAGCTCGGGCCTTCCAGCGAAATTTCGCACCCGCTTTCCGATTCGTATTCCTGTTGGCGTCGACGTTTTTACGAGTTCTTCCCATGCTAAATCACCTGACCTAACGTTGGAAAATCTTCGCGAAGCTGCTGGAATCTCGTCGAGTAACCCCTTAGGTTAGCGCTTGCAAGGGTGCTGATATTCCTGCTGATGTCATATTGTATGCACACCGGCTTGTCTGTATTTTTCGTGATCCAATTAATCATAACGAGCCTCCGCAATATCGTACAAACGTAGCTTGTAAAGCCATTTAAATCATACTGGTCTGGACCATAATAGCTACATCTGGCGCCAACCAACAGCAATTGATCCTCCCCTAACGGCTGCACAAAATGATAATTAAACTTCTGTCCAGAAAGCAGCAGTTCCTCCATATGATCGCCATCGAGCGTTAACACTTTGTATGTATGCCCATCCGTTGTTCGGGAAGGAACAAACATCCCCTGCTCCCTTTCCGGCGCACGGTCAATCCGTAAAATATACAGGCTGTCGTCAAAGCCAATGGAGGAGGAAACGACTTCAAAATCATCTGTGTATGCACGAATATCGGCATAAAGCTGAAGTTTGTGCTTGATTGTTGTCTGCTTGCTTTTTCGGTTCATATATTTTATCCTCACTCCACTTCTGATGCTAAAATGCTAAAATTCAATACCGCGTACCTTGGCAAAAATCATTTGGCTGGCCAGTGTTCCCTCTTCATCATACTCGACATTCCGCAAAATACCCTCCAGCGTAAAACCTGCCCGTTCTGCTACCTTGGCGCTGCGTGTATTTCTGGAATCACAACGAATCTCGAGTCGATTCGCCTCCAAATGCTGTATGGCAAAATCCGTGATACCGTGTACAGCCTCTGTTATCATGCCTTTCCCTGTGCAAGATGGTTCTAAGCCAGTACCCGATTTCAAACCTGCGTGCAGCCCAGTCGATACGGTGCAAGCCACTGCTGGCTACAAAAGCTCCCGATGCCGTCTCAAATACGTACAACATCATGTCAGACCGGTCCAGAAATTGAAGTCTGGCTTGGCGTGAGCGGATTTCAGATTCCTCCGGCGTAGGAAGATTTCTTGCAAAAGGCAACCAAGGACGCAATTCCTCCACACTCTCCCGCATCGCTTCATTGACCATTGCCCCATCACCCCACTGTGGAGCGCGAATCGTAAACCGTTCTGTCTGGAATTGCTCCAGAAACGATAATAAGATGGGGCTAGTCTGATCCGTCTGTACCTTACTCATGATGCTCCCTCCTCTATATTGCCGGAATAGCTGACATCCTCCAGCCAACCAATGATTTCGCGCAAACTGCCAATCCTGTAATCCGGTACAATACCCGTTTCCTGCCACGGCATAAAGCCCTCCAGCCAGATCGTATGCAAACCCGCGCTTTGGGCACCGCGAATATCATTTGTCGGATGATGCGCCTACATACCAGACGTTGCCTGGGTCTGTTATCCCAAGCTCATTTAACGCCAACTCGAATATGCGAGGATTAGGCTTCTCGACGTGGACGCCTCCCGAGACGATAATGGAATCAAAATAATCCTTCAGCATCACACGGTTGATCTTTGCTTGTTGCGTGCGGAGTGAGCCACTGGTGATAATGCCAAGCTTCAAGCCCCGCGACCGCAGTTCGGACAGCACTTCCTTGGCCCCGTCCATCAGTACCGTAAACTTATGAAATTCACCATACCAAAAGCCCAGCATTTCCTGTACCGTTGTGTCTGGATTTTTCAGTTCCAAATCTGCATGCAGCTCCGTATACAGCTCCCTTTTGTCCCGGTATCCATCCTGATCCGCCAAGCGTATGTGTTCGGTGACAGCTGCCTGGCTCGCCGGGTCTTCCGCCACAATGAATCGTTCCACAAAACGCTCCGTATATACCGCAAACGCCTGTTTGCGATGAATCAGCGTATTATCCAGATCAAAAATAATCGCTTCTATGGACATCACGAGCTCCCTTCTTCCGGTTCGTTATACCGATGAATTCGAAACAAATTGAACAACTCCGATTACCAAAAGCAAGAAAAAAATAGACAAGAAAATGATAAGCATGGTTTTCAGTATTCTTCCGGAAGTCGACCCTCGTTCCAGCTTCGCCTCAATCTGGGTCAATCTATCTTTGATTTCTTCCAAATCCTGTTCCACCTTCACGCCATTTCTCCCCTTCCTTCGTTTTGACTTACTGCTTTCGACCTCAGCAATCTCCTGCGTGGATAGACTCGAGGTCATGTTAGCTCACCTCCATTTACTGGCAGGGCTGTCTGTATCATCGTGTTCCATCTAAAACTACCAACATGACTCAATTCTTTTCAAAAGTATGTACTTCGTACTAGTGTAATCCAATAGGAAAAGAAATCCAAGACCCATCCGCATGAGTTGCCGAATAAGCTTGGATGACATAAGTCCCTCTTGGGTCAGAAAATATGACTTCTATACATGCTGTCCATTCACCTGAATATCTACGGCTACCTGCTGCCCCAGCCATTCCCGCATGCGATTCCACGAAAAACACTGCTCCATGTGAAATACACCATGAGGAAGCTCAGAACGGTATAGCGCCAGCGCTGCAAAGACAGCTGCCTTGGCGGTTAAATCAGACTGATGATGTCCCCTTAGTTGGCATTCGACTTTCGTTTCCTTGCCATGGAGGGTTCCTCGCGCGTCT
Source organism: Paenibacillus sp. 23TSA30-6 (assembly GCF_014858585.1). Lineage (NCBI taxonomy): Bacteria > Bacillati > Bacillota > Bacilli > Caryophanales > Paenibacillaceae > Paenibacillus > Paenibacillus sp. 23TSA30-6. Next base: position 110,881 of record NZ_SLTL01000009.1, read on the forward strand.
ACCTTGACCGCCACCGCATTCCCTCCCAGATGCAGCTTGCTAAAGCTGCGAACTACTGCATTACGCACGGACGGCCGTCGGAGCAGACCCGATATTCCTGTGGTCCGAAGCCCTGCCAGAAGGCGGGTAGTCAACCGCGAATCGAAACACAGACGAGTGCTGACCGTAGGAATCCCGAGCGTATGTGGAAGTGTCTGCTGATCGGAAAAAGGAAAACGATATGCGCGATGGCGTCCCACACCTGCGCCGAAATCTGCCACTCGCCCGTCGCTAAAGCTTTTTCGAATCACCGGGCGCCCCTGTTCCATAACCTCCAAATCCGTATGAATCTGATCCACTGTCCATTCAATGGCAGCCTGACCGTGCTTGTCTCCCAAGCCCAGCATCAGAGATATGTTCAACTCATCTGTCTGATCCATAAGCTGCGTCGCTTGCAGCGCCAACAGATTCGTCAGTCCGGGGGCCAACCCCACACTTAGCAGGGCAGTAGCCTGATAAGCCCGTGCTTCCTGATGATACCGCTCGACCTGACTCAAGAAGGCTGCATTCGCAGTAATATCCATATAATGCACCCCATGCTGAAGGCAGGCACGTACCAAGCCTGTATTTTCCTGATCCAGACACATGATAACGATCTTGGCCTGCTTTAAAATCGACGGGGCTATCGGCTCATGAATATTAAGCTGTAAAGGCAGCACCTTACCACCCGATTGCTTGCTGAATTCAGTGGCACGTTCCATACTGCGTCCTGCGGCAAACACCTTGCCTGGAAACATTTCACTTAGTTCTGTGCATAAAATTTTTCCGACATGACCGTATCCGCCAATGATGATGATATTATCCTTTGTCATGAGTAGATTCTCCTCCTTTAACCGCAAACCAGGCATTCACTAAAAAAGCACCAAAATACCGGGTGATATGGGTAAAGCCTGCATCCACCAGCATTTCCTGTATTGCCGTATTGGACACCGGGTCGGACTCACGTCCAATGGAAGCAGCGAATCGCTCCCAATCCTCCAGAGGAATGCCCTGATCCAGCATATGGCTTTTCCACGCCTGCATTTGAATGGCAAAAGCAGGCTCCTGTGGATTTCCATTGATGGAGGCCAGGCAAAAAGGCGCGCCCGGTTTGAGACGAGCGGATATCTGCTGTAGCAGTGCCCGTTTGCTCTCCAAGCTGTGAAGAAAATGAAGCACCAGCAGGCAGGTGGCCGCATCATAATTCAGCTCCGCGTGTACTTCCTCGGTCTGTTTTCCAGACTGCTCAATGGGCTGTTCTTGGAGTAGTTCTCCGTTAAGCTCTCCCAACGTACCTGTGACAAAAGATATTTTTGACCTTATACCCGCTTGCGCCACACGCTGACGTGCCAAATCCAGCATGCGTTCGGATGGATCAACTGCCGTAAAAGACCATGCCGAATGTTGTCCTCCGAGCGTGATCAGCTCCTGACCACCGCCAGCCCCGATGATTAGTACATTCGGATCTGCGGCCTGCGTGCGGGCCTGAGCCTCAAGCTGTGCGGTTATCAAGCGGTCAGTCATCTCATACAAATGAGCATATCCTGGTATTTTTAAAGCAATCGTGTCCGGGTACTTGCGTACATTCGGATCGTTCCAGCTCATAGACTGGTTAGGAATCGTATGTTCAGCGCTTGTATGATGACTGTTGCCTGTGTGATGAGCGTCCATAGGATCGTTTGGCTTACTGCTGCTATATTCCATATATCGTTCCTCCAAAATTCGAATAGCTGGAAAAGATGCGACTGGCCTTACATTTAGCCTTGATCTTCCCCTAGCATTCGTATATTGTTGATTTAATTAAGAATTATTCTCAATTATAACAACCACACGTATATCCACCATCCCACAGATGTGGGATTTACTTCGATACACTTTGGCGAAACTCCAGCTTTTTACGATAGGAGCAATCTATGAACGCACAATACACACCATTGGCACAGCTAAAGGATGCTCGACAGCAAATCATTCGACTGGGAGAAAAAGCTCCTTCATCCCAGGCGTACAAACATACGCTCATCGACCGTTTGCGTACTCAGGTTTCATTCGATGCGGCATGCTGTACCTCGGTAGATCCGCATACGCTGCTTTCCACAGGTGCATTTACCGAATCTGGCGTGGGTGATATTCATTACAAGCTATTAGAATACGAATATCTGCACAATGATGTAATGAAATACGACCAGTTAGTACGGGAGGGGCAGTCCATAGCGTCTCTCAACGGAGCCACGGAAGGTGAACCGGGTCGGAGCGCACGGTACAGGGATGTTTTGCAGCCTGCCGGATTCGGGGATGAGCTACGTATTCCTTTAATGTACAAAGGAAGCTGCTGGGGATTCCTTACGTTATTTCGCCATCATACAAAGCCGGTATTTAGTGAAGAGGACCAGCAGCTTCTTGAAGCCTTAGCGCCGTCCATAGCCTACCATTTGCGTCAGGCTAGTGTGGGCTTATCTCCAGACCCCGGTATAATTATGGAAAATGATATGGAGCCAGGGGTTCTGGTGCTTTCCGGCAAGCTGGAGCCGATTTCCACCAATCCAACGGCAGACCAGTGGTTAAATTTGCTTCGGCAGCAGGAAGGTATCGACGAAAGTAGCCTCCCCGCGCCCGTTCGGGCGGTATGCTTTCGGGCACTATCCACAGCCCTTCCGGGAGCTTTCACTACTTCCGCATCACCAGCCAAACTATGTATTCCCGCCGCAGATGCAGGAACACCGTGGGTAACACTCAGAGCCACTCTCCTCCAAGGCGGGCAGGGAAGTAATGGTGAGCATCAACTTGCTGTATGGTTTGAACCTGCTAAAGCCTCTGAAATGCTTCCGCTTATGGCCGAGATGTATGCATGGTCCGAGCGGGAAAGACAAATTGTCCGGCTCATTGTTCAAGGCTTATCGACCCGAGAGCTGGCAAGCGCACTTCATATTTCAGCCTACACGGTGCAAGATCATCTGAAAGCGATTTTCTTGAAAACCGATGTAAGCAGCCGCCGTGAACTGGTATGGAAGGTATATTCCAGATTCAACTAATTTCAATTCTCCTATGCCACAATAAATGCATGCCAAAAAGACAGATGACCCGATTAAGGATCATCTGTCTTTGCATGTCTGCTCTCTTTGTTCGCAAGAGCCTTATTGGTTCGAAGAGGATTTCGTATCATCGTAGGACACAGGTGAAGGCTTCGCAATCCATTCGTCAGCCTCCGGCTCGATATCTACGCCGTTTTCCAGCTTATTTTTCTCCATCAAGGAATCTCCGTCCTCGTTCTTCTTGTTGCGGATTTTCGCTTCGTCTTGAGTGTGGTCGCTCATATTGATTCCTCCTTTTTAACTTCATCTGATTGATGTGTACCTTACTCATAATTCCCCATTGCCGCCCTGTGCAAACCTCTACACGACCAGATGTCCTTTTTTCTCTGCCGGACCAATGGTCGCCTCAATCCCGGCATTAAACTCCAGAAAGTCGCTTTCCACTCCATCGCTGAAAATCACTCCATGTTCCGGCATCTGCGAAGCAATCCGCAGCGGCTTTCCGGCTGCCACCTGGCCAAACACAAGATCCGTAGCGGTCGTCCGGCTCGGGAATGGTTCTCTCACCGTAAAATATAGTGATGGCGAACTCCATGTTGCGCGGTTGTCATGATTATAGTCATTGTCACTGCTATGGTCGCGCCCGTTGCTTCCCCGGCTCCGTTTTCGTCCTTCTGCCGCTGCTTCTGAACGGAAGGCTGCGCCCGACACCAGATGATCTGGAGTCAGCGAAATCGGACGCTGCGTAGCGCTACCGACAATTCCCGCTGCCCCGGCAAGCACGCTGGTCAGCCAGCCTGTCGCGCCCAGCCCCGTCGACACGATGATGCCGCTGGATGACTGCTGCTCTACCTGATCCTCCAGCCTCAGCTCATATCTTGCAGAAACATGAGTTTTGCGTCCGATGAACAAATCGTTCACAGCATACAACGACTGACCATCATTGAGTTGGGCCTTAGCCAGCGTAACCTCCTTGATCGGACGTCTGCGCACGAACACATCTGGCACAACCCAGCGCAAATCCGATACCGTAAACGGCAGCAGTACCCCGTCCCAACGCAATGGATCTGGATTCACACCGATCAACGGCTGCTCGGTCAAGTATTTTAACGTGTTAGCCACCAGCCCGTCCTGACCCAGCACCACCACTGTATCCTGCTCACCAAAAATAAAGTTGGGCACATGCTCCCGCTCCACAATCTGAACCCGCCCCAAGGCTGTCAGCTCCGAAGTTGCCGTTGCTACCGCTCTGCGGTAATTTTCATCCTCCAGCACATAATCACTGAAATCCGCGCCCAGCCGTTCTATAAAAAACCGGGCCTGCTGCACCGTGTTATACCGGACAATCAGTTCCTCCAGACGTGTTTTACGCTTCACCAAAATGATCTTGTGCTCTGTCATCCGACTGCTCATCGCACTCTTCCTCCCGATCCTCTTGTTCCTTCCGCGCCTATTCCCGACCCGACATCAGACCTTGCAACAAATCCGGTGTAATATTTAACTGACCGATTTTCCCTGCATTTTCTGCAAGCTCCTGGAATGCAATGGCAATCAGCTTATCCGGACTCATATCCATGTTCGCCATAGCCTGAAGCACGTTCGGCTCGACATCCTGCAACGATTTCATGACTGCTGTCAGCTCATAGGCTTTGGCATCGGCTTCCGCCTTTTTATTCGTCACGGTCAGCTCAATCAGCTCACGTTTTTTCTCCTCCAAAGCCGTGTCAAAACGCAGTTGCTCCTCCTTCATCTCGCTTTGCTTCTGCTTTACTGAACGTTCGGCATCGAGCTGGGTTTCGCGGATTTGCTTCTTTTTCGTCTCTACTGCAATTTCGGTATTCAGCTCGTTCTCCTTCACACGCCGCTCTTGCTCAATGGAAGCATTCCGACGCTCATACAGGGCGTGATCCGCATTGCGAAGAATTTCCTCCCTCGCCTGTGCCTCCAATGCTCTCATCGTTTCTTTATTCGGCAAAATCGCCAAAATCGACAGGCCCATAACCTCAATGCCGAGCTTTTCGATTTCCGCATGCTGAGCGATATCCTTCGTCATGCTTTGGGCCAAACGTTCACTGGATTGAACAGCCTCTTTGAGCGGGATACGCTCCAGATATTTTTTGGTGAGCACCTTGGCAATGTTAATCACCCGTTGGGCCAGCTTGCCCGGATCATCCGAAATGTAGCGTTTGGTCTTCAAATCATACGTATAATTCAAAATCTGCGTCGTTCTCCGGTAATCCACAATCCGATAGGTTAGTTGCCCCTGCACAGTCACCGCCTGAAAATCATGGGTCATTTCCTCAAATATGAACGGCACATCAATAGAAGATACAGGAGCGACGACGACCGAGGTTGTTGGAGCGTAATAATAAAAGGATAATCCCACCCCTTCCCGAACTACTTTCCCGTTTCTCACCTTCATCACATACTCACTGGGCTGAAATTTTACAAAATTAAATCCGAACATGGCAGATGCCTCGCCTTCGTTATAGTTTTTATTATTTTGTTATTATCAATTTGTTATTAACACTAAAATAGCATACATTTTCAATAATATCAATATGACATTTATAAAAAAAGAAAGGCCGCTTCCCCTCCGATACACTCGGTTAGAGGAAACAGCCTTATTGAAATACCTTATTTATCATCCACATTCCACTCTCTGTAAAACTGCTCCAAATACATCTCCATCCATTGATGCCGGACAGCCGCCAACTCCTTGGCATACGCGGTATTCATTAAATCCTTGAGCTTTAACAGCTTTTCATAAAAATGATATATAGCACTTTTCCCCGTAGCACGATAAGCATGCTGTGAAAAATCCTTTTCCGGGTGATGCATCATACTGCCTTTTGAGCCTGCATACATAAAAGTCCTCGCAATGCCAATCGCTCCAAGTGCATCCAACCGATCTGCATCCTGCACAACCTGACCTTCCAGCGTATTCATAGGCGGATTTTGCCCACCGTTGTAGGACATTGTAGCGATAATGGTCATCACATGCGTAATCACGCCCGAATCGCTTACATGCAGACGCAGCCAGTGCTCCACTTTATCCAGCCCCGCTTGTTTGGAGTCGTTTAATTTTTCATCCGCTACATCATGCAGTAGCGCTGCCAGTTCACAAACAAACGAATCTGCGCCCTCTTTAGCTGCAATTACGAGAGACAGCTTTCTCACCCGGTCAATATGCCACCAATCGTGACCACTATGGTCATGCTCCAACTGCTGCTGTACAAAGGGTTCTGCCTTTTGAATAATATCTGCTAAAATAGCTTCCTGTTGCTCTGTTCGATTCTCCATAAGTCACCTTCCGCTCCCGCCCTTGTATTCCATGACAGGCTATTTTAATTTCTAATCCTTGTTCTTTTGCTTATTCATTTGCTTGCTACGGATCATCGAAAGCGCCTTGCGGGCTGCCAGCTTCCCATTCGGCATTCCGTGCTCCACCACTTCTTTTAATCGATCGGTTGCTGGCTCATACCCGTGATGTCCCAAAAGGGTACATCTCGTTCCTGTACATACATATCCTCATCATCCAAATAGGGAATCAACGAATCCAATTCGCTGACAATTGGTTTAAGCACCTCGAACTGCGCCACCCACTCCATGACCCCGACAAGCTCTTGTCCACTCAAGAGTCGAAACTGAAACTCCCGTATACTCTGCTCCTTGTTATGTACATGCAAAGCTTCCAATGTATCATCAGGCAGACGAATAGCTAACCGTTCAAGTTCCTCTCGTATACTCATTTTTTCACGCTCCTTATTTCTCTATTCAAAATACTATAATAAGGCCGAAATGGACAGGCCATCTTTATTTTATTCTATATCATTGATGGCATCCAACCTCTGGATGAAAAGTCAGTGGGCATGCAAAAAAAGAACTTCCAAAACCACTCTAATAGTAGTCACAGAAGTTCTTTTGCATTTTGCCTACCCTATCCCTATCCTATTAAACTTATTTTCGCATCTTACTCCACGACACCAAGCTCGCGGTTTTTCTCCTTGAAACGGCTGTTGTGGGAAGATACATAGGCCACTTTATCTGCTGCGGGATCAATGTACAGCTTGGCGCTATTCAGTGCAAGAGCAGCATCCGTGAATGTACCTGCAATCAGATACAGCTTGCTTCCGTACTCCACAAAATCGCCTGCGGCAAAAATTCCCGGCAGATTCGTTTCCAGCTTCTCACTCACTCTGGCGTGCCACTCACCCATATCCAGTCCCCAATCCCGAAGCGGGCCGAAGTCGGATTTCAGACCATGATTCACAATGATTGCATCGACGTTCAATATCTGTGTTTCACCCGTCTCTATATGGCTGATCGTCACCTGTTCAATCGTCTCGCCATTGTTACTATGTAGCTGGCTCACCGCGTAAGGTGTCAGGACTTGGACAGAAGACGCTTTCATGCGAACTATATTTTTCTCATGTCCGCCAAAATGCTCTCGACGATGGACTACCGTCACACTCGCGGCAATAGGCTCCAGCTCATTCGCCCAATCCACAGCCGAGTCGCCTCCGCCAGAAATCAGGACATGCTTGCCTCGGAACGGCTCCAATTCTTGCACAGTATAATGCAAGTTCGTAACCTCATAGCGGTCAGCGCCTTCAATCTCCAGCTTGGCCATTTTGAGAATGCCATAGCCTACTGCCAGAACTATCGTACGTGTCCAATGCTGTTCCCCTGTCGCAGAGGTCAGCAGGAACGTTCCATCCTCTTGCCGATCCAAACCTGTGATCTGCTGTCCCAGCACAATCGTAGGCTCGAATGTCCGCGCCTGCTGCTCTAGCTGATCGATCAGCTTTTCACATAATATCGGCGTGACACCTCCAACATCCCAAATCATCTTCTCCGGGTAAATGCGCATCCGTCCGCCCAACTCATGCTTGGCTTCGATCAGCTTGGTCTTCATATCCCTCATTCCACTGTAAAATGCGGTATACATACCGGCAGGACCACCGCCGATTATCGTTACATCATATAATTCCAAGGACTCTGTCACTCTGCAACTCTCCCTATCTTATCGTGATATGTCTGCTTCTATTATAAGTGATAATAATTATCAATATCAATTAAGAATTAAAAACATATCCGCTTCGAAGGCTTTTGCGACCTTGGAACTACATTTTTATACGGTTTATATGGATGTTACTTTTTCTCATTCTCCTGAGGTATTCAGGGATTGCTGCACTATAACACGCAACGCTTTTTCAGCTATCCTCCATCCCTTGCTTATATGTGATCGTCGGATCTATGAGTTTGGCTGCGTTTCTACGCACATGCACCATGATATGGTTGATAATACCACCCATACTGTTCGTTTCCGCCTCACCAACGTGCCATAGCATCCGTTTTAAAACGGATGATCAAAGTAATATTAAAAAGCCGGAAACCTTTACGCTGGAGTATATAGGCAACAAGCTGTACACCTTTAAGTCCGAAAGAACAGGCTCCTACGTATCCGTAGGCGATGATCAGCTACTTACCGCCGGAAGTGCAACAGCAGGAAATGCAGAGAAATTTATCGTTTCCCAAGCGGCTAACGGATTAATTACATTGCAATCGCAAACAAATCATCTTTTTGTGAGCGTTACGAGCGATAACCAACTGCGTGCCAGTGCATCAGCCAGCAATACAGATAACGAACGGTTTATTGTATTGCATCAAAAATAAACCTCTCCATCGTAATCTGCGAAAAGGCGAGTCCACATTGCTATCAAGCAAAACGGGCTCGCCTTTTTTATGCCATAATCTGCTTACAGTTCTATCCAAAATCGGTTCATACGCTTCCCGTCTTCCTCTACGTAATCCCAGTCCGGCATGCCCCCGTTTCGGAGGATTGTCTTTTTGGAGGCAATATTATCGGAGTCGCATACGACCAAAGCTCTGGAAATCCCCAGCTCTTTTGCTTTTTCCAGTGCCAACGCAAGCATAGTAACCGCGTAGCTATTCCCCCGTGCGGAAGGACGGATACCATAGCCGATGTGCCCTCCGGCATTCAACAGCTTTTCATTAAGATTATGCCTGATGTTCACCGCTCCGACGACCTGCTCAGTGGCAGTCACCAGCCAGTATGTTGAGGTTTTGACCCAGCCCTCAGACAGACCAATTCCATTTTCCTGATTACTCAAAAACGTCAGCATACCTTCAAAATCATACGGTTCTGTAGAAATCACCCACGGTACCATAAGCTCCTGACTCTTTTTCCAATCCTCATAAAAAGAAAGATAGGCCTCTTTCCTTACGTTTTCCGGCTTTACCAATCTGACTGTTTGCACGTCAATCACTTCCTCATATTAAAATCTCAATTCTTCTGCTTAGTGTTCATAACCCTCAATATCCGTGAATTTCCGAGCCCAATCTGCAAAAGATAGCTTGTCATCCCAAGTGACCTGCTTCATCGCTTTGGCACAGCCCCAATTTAAAATCTGCTGATACAGCATATGCACCCGGAAGCGCTCTACAAATCCTTTTTTGTCTTCCATCCCTTTCAAGTAAGCTGTAAGAAAACGTCTGGCCAGCTCTTCCTCTCCATTCTCCAGATACATTATGGTTATTTTCGGAAGGTCTGCAACCCCGTCCCCAAAATAGGCTGTTGTAAAATCAAAAAGCCCGCTGACTTTCCAACCACCATCGCCGTTTTTAACAAGGAAATTTTGCGGTTTAAAATCTCCCATTACAAATGTGTTGGTATTCAGTTGATCGAATGCTTGGCGTGAGCCTTCCAATATGCCCTCTACCCATGCTATGTCCTGCACGGAAATGTCTGAGTATTTTCGGGCATCCTCTAGCCAGTAACGGATACGTCCATATAACCACACCCGATAAGAGACATCAAAAGGACGAATGGCTAGGCTGGATGTATCCAGCTCACCACTATCCTCAACCTTCCAGCTATGAAGCTCCAGTAGCACAATAGCCAGCATTTCAGCCATCTGTTGTTGATCAGGCGGTGTCAGTCTCGCTTGAAGCTCGGGCGTATGTATATGCTGACCGTCTAAACAAGGCATAATAGAATAGCTCCAGCCAAAAATATCCTCGGTTTCATCCACAAGATACGGTGCAGGCACAGGAATTTGAGTCCTTGTATGTAGTTGCTCCACTATAAACTGCTCTTCCGCCCATTGCCCTTGAAAAAGCGGGTTGCCCTTCAACACAAATTGTCCAGCCGTTGAAGAAATATAGAGAGTTTGTCCCATGACACCTTCTGCCGTTTTTCCCGAAGATATCAGGCGACCCAAATCAAAACGATCCAGCATCCTCTGCAATTGGTCATCTGCTACCTCCCCCAACCGGTTAGAAGAAAAATAAATGGTCGTCGTCATTTCTACACCCCATAGTTTTTGACCGTTGCTTCCAAAGTTTCATTCGTGTCCTGTATCCACACCTGGCTCACCTCAAAGGTCCCGGGAGTGAAAAACAACGGGAATCTCTGCTTAAACCAATCCTGCATCGGCAGATCGAGCGCTTCCTTCATATCTACCCATAGCAGTTCTCCCTCAGGAGGATTTTCCAGTAATTCTCCTTCAGATGCCGTAGCTAAATAGTTAAAGACCATATATCTTAATCCTTGGCTCGGGTCGCAATATTCGTCAATTCCTTTAAATACAATCTCCGTAACCGTTAGTCCGGTTTCTTCCTTCACTTCACGAATGGCTCCATTGACAATGCTCTCTGGAAACTCTACTTTCCCTCCTGGCGCAATGTAACCCGGAAAGCCTTTTTTATCCGGTCTGTTGATGAGCAATACCTTGGTTCCGTCCTGAATCATGCACATCGTATATATTTTGTGTGTCACTTCTGTGGTCAATCCGATCATACCTTTCTTTATAACTATTCTTTAGTAGTATAACTTCTATCTTTCCAGCCGGTACCGCGTGGTTAAATATGGTATTCTCCAACTTTAACGCGTTATTTTATATCGCGCAATAACTCAAACCATAGACTGGATCAAAGAATTCATGCCTTAAAATGTATTGGACGTTCAAAATAAATTGAAATTCAGCCTACCTATACGGCGGGAATTTCTGGACATGAGCTACGAAGCTTTCTCAGCCACAAGCAACCAATCAAACCAGCGACTTTATCGTCACCGTTTCGAACATTGGCGCCTTGGTTGTTGCTCCCGTGCTTGGCATGATCACCGATGCAACAGGCAGTGCGACAGCAGCCATCATCGTTATCGGAGTTGTGACTTTGGCCAGTATAATAGCTGCTTATTTCTCCAAAATTTAAAAACCGAACCAGAATTTTTGTGTCGGTGCATCATCGAAAAAAAAGACCGTTTTTCCGTAAAGCCGTTGGTACTACCCAGCGACTTCAGAAAGAAACGGTCTCATAAAAAGCTCTACTGTAATGCCAATATCTACTTCATATTGCCAGTGGTGCCATTGCACAGTACCAAAGCAAAGAGTCTTGTAGCACTGCGTTTGTTATAGCCCCATTCAGGTTCTTAGACATGACCACCGGGATAGCGGAAACCTGCGGCAAAGCCTTTTGGCGAGATGCGTTCGATCTCCGCAAATTCGGCTTCCGACAGGGAAACCTGTAGAGCGCCAAGATTTTCCTGCACTCTTTCCAGTCTCTTCGTTCCCGGAATCGGGACGATATGATCCCCCTGTGCCAGTAGCCATGCCAATCCCAACTGAGCGGCAGTGCAGTCTTTTTGGGCTGCGAACTTTTCGATCAGGGTGACGACCTCCAGGTTTTTGGCGAAATTCTCGCCCTGGAATCGCGGAAAGTGACGGCGATAATCATCCTCTGGCAGATCGTCGAACTTCTTGATCTGGCCCGTGAGGAAGCCTCGACCTAGTGGACTATACGGCACAAAGCCGATTCCCAGTTCCTTCAGAAGCGGCAGAACTTCGTCTTCCACTTCTCTGCTCCACAAAGAGTATTCGGTTTCCACCGCGGTAATCGGATGCACCGCATGGGCGCGACGGATCTGCTCGGCAGTCGCTTCCGACAGGCCAATATAACGGATTTTTCCTTCCTTGACCAGATCGGCCATCGTTCCAACGGTCTCTTCGATTGGGGTATTGGGATCGATCCGATGCTGATAATACAGGTCAATATAATCAATCCCGAGATGAAATAGGCTGGCATCTACGGACTTTTTAATATAAGCCGGATCTCCCTTGGGACCCTGAGTGTGCGTTATCCCGAATTTAGTCGCAATCACAACCTCATCCCGTCGACCCTTGAGTGCCCGTCCAACCAGCTTCTCATTACCTCCAAACTGTTGCTGTGCGTACTCCTCACCGTAAATATCTGCTGTATCGAACAATGTCACACCCAGATCCAGCGCTCCCTGAAGCGTACGTACCGACTCCTCGTTGTTCGGCATCATCATCGTGCCCAGACCCAGAGCCGACACCTCCAGCCCTTCGCGTCCCAGTTTTCTTTTCTGCATATTATGGCTCCCTCTTTTCTTTGGGGTAATGGATGAATTGAACAATACTCATTCTAATCCACCTGTAAGGAGGCAACCACAGTATGTTTATGCTAGTAACAAGATTACCAGGCACAAGGTCAGCATCAGGTTATTTTTGTTTATTTGAATGAAGCTTTCCCTTCCAAAATCGGCGTGTAGATACACATATGCATATCCGGATGGTCTGCAATACTCGCCAGAGAATTAATATCATATGAAACTACATCCACAGCACCAGGGATTTGAAAAGAAACGCGATTCACTTTTTTGAGCTGGATATTGTGCAGCTTCCACATCGTGTCAAACTCCGTACTCTCCACACGCAACTGCTCAACCGTTTCCTCAAACCAAGGATCTCCCCGATACTTGTCATAATAGGTTCTATAGACAGCGACCGAATACGACGCAAACTCTTCCCAGTTAATCATACGACGACGTAACCCCGGATCAACGAACAACAATCGGATCATGACGCGTTCAGAAACTGGCATGGAAGAAAAATCGATAATGACCTCATTCGCTGCGCTATTCCAAGCGAGCACCTCCGCCCTGTCATTGCTGATGAAGGAAGGATAGGACAATTGCTCGATAATATTCTGCCATTGCGGGTTCAGCGTTGTTTGGATGGACGAAATGGCAACCGTCTCATTGGGATTCCACAATTGAATCAGATGTGCGCTCTCATCATCGGTTAACTGTAGTGCTTTTCCTATACTCTCGATAATCTCCTTGGAAGCTGTTACTTCTCTCCCTTGTTCCAGCCATGTATAATAAGTTGCACTGACACCAGCCAGCATAGCGACTTCTTCCCGTCGGAGTCCCGGCGTTCTTCGCTGCCCCTGTGAACGTCTAATTCCTGCCTGTTCCGGCTGAAGTCGATTTCTGCGTGATTTCAGAAAAGCACCCATCGTTTTCGATTTACTATTTTCACTAGACATGTGCCACCTCTTCTCGGATCAATCACTATGTATACCATTTTACCTCAGCCGAACCTGTACATAAACATAACTAAAAGCGCGCCTAATAGCCGAACACTTTTTCCTCACCGTCACTACGAATCATTATTTTATGATGTTTTTCGATTTCCTTGATTTGAACGCGCATATATAGAGTCCTCACTAGATATTTTTCTTATAATAATAGTGCTTAAAGCCTCGGGGGGCATCATCAATGACGCCGATCACTTCATACCCATGCTTTTCATAAAAATCGGGGGCTTGAAAAGTAAACGTGTTGAGTTGTATAAAGGTACACTTTTTATCTTTGGCGATTTGTTCGATCTCACCAAGCAACTGTGAACCATAGCCCTTCCCTCTGTAGTTCTGATCTACCCACAAAATATCAACCTCCACCCAGTTCCAGCACAGCACACTTAACAGACCGCCGATCACCTGACCATCGTCGTTTTTGAGGGTAAGATTAATCTCCTCATACCGGGTTCGGATATCCTCAGGTATGTGTTTCGCATTAAATTCAATCAATTTATTTCTGACAAATCGCGCTTCATCCTTACTGCTTCGACTCACTTGATTTTCCAATGTCATGGCATAGTTCCTCCAAATTAAAAATTTATCATTGCTTGAAATAGATATTCACGTTAAAGCTTCACCCTTGTTACTACCCTGCATTAAATTGCAAGGTTATATTAACTTATACCGTCTCCGTGGGTTCATACCGCATTTTATATTCTATTGAAGATCATATCCTTAAGATCTATGTCATCAAAATAGGACCTCGTGGAGATGTGTATAAGTAAATTTCTACCCTTTTATCGTTGTGACTGTTTTATATTGTATAAATATTTCCATGTAAAGTCACCTTTTCATTTCTCAAGGGTTATATTTAGATACAGTAACAAGATAGAAACTGGTTATCTTTTGTAAAATTAAATACAAAAAGGTAGTTGCGGATTTGTTAGACCTGCAACTACCTTTTTATAGATTCAACTACCAACTCTATCGAAACTGAATGCAACCTGAAGATACGCTGAATGATAACTGAATAATTTCCCCACTGCTCCCTGGACTATAGTCGAGGAAAATCCCCGCCGTAGGACGGGGATATGAACCCTACTCCAGACAGGAGCAAGCAAAGGTATAATTTGTTACTCTTAGCAGAGAATAAACGAACGTATTCAGAAAATCGAAAGTAGGGGAACGGTTCATGATCCGTATTAGTCATTTGATTCACGAGAGATTTCTGTTCTTATTTAAATTTTTGCATTCGCCAGCCTATGTGGGTAGTGTAACACCAAGCTCCAGATTTCTAGCTAAAAAAATGATCGAATCCATTCCATGGAGTGAAATTCATAGTGTTGCCGAGCTTGGTGCTGGTACTGGCGCAATTACCCAGTATATCCCGTCTGCTGCAAGGGAACAAACCAAGGTGCTGCTTTTTGAGAAGGATCAGACGATGAGACGAGATTTAAAAAAGAGATTTCCGAATTATCTTTGTTATTCCGACTCCCGTGAGCTTCAACTTGCTATGCAAAATGCCGAAATTGAACAGCTTGACTGCATTATAAGCGGGCTGCCATTTTTTAATTTTCCACAAACGATGCGGGATCAAATTGTAGATCAGATTCACCTGTCGCTCAAGGATCAGGGAATGTTTATTGCCTTTCAATATTCCAAGCAAATGAAGCAGCAGTTAGGGGAATGGTTTGATATTGAGGAAATCAAGTTTGTGCCCATGAACATTCCACCTGCTTTCGTCTATGTATGCCGAAAGAAAGCATGAATAGGGGGAGTCGTTATGGACGTTGAATACTTAATTTCCATCATCGAACAGTATGGCTATGCGGCACTATTTTTTTCCCTATGGCTCGGGATCGTGGGACTACCCATTCCAGACGAAGTGATTGTGATGACTGGCGGGGCTGTAACCAGCATGGGAATACTTCAACCGTTACTCGCCTTTTTCATCGTATATCTAGGGGTTATATCGGGCTTGTCCTTAGGTTATGTATTGGGAAGATTCTTGGGTACAACCGTTCTGGATCGTTTACGACGAAAAAAGAAAATGGACAAGTACATTACACTTTCGGAAAATTTGGTACATAAGTATGGCAATTTCACCATTTGCATCAGTTATTTCCTGCCGATTGTCCGTCACATCATCCCTTATATTGTCGGGATCAATAAAATGAGCTTCAGGCGTTATGCTTTGTTCTCTTACTCAACAGGCTTGATCTGGACGCTAATCTTCTTTTTGCTCGGACATTTCTTCGGCGATCATGTACAAACAGCAGGAGAACTTATACATCGTTATGGCTTACAGATCGCATTGCTTCTCATGGTACTGGCAATACTATTTTTTATAATGAAATACGTTTGGGGGAAGAGAACAACAGAGGAGTAAAGGTGACTCATGTTGGGCATGTTCATTCTGGCGTTACTTACCTACATGAATTAAAAGTTACCTAGTGCGCCACTGCGCAGTCGGATAGTGCTTCCCATAGCCACCGCCCCCGGATTTCTGAAATAAAGTCTTTTATAGGTAGAAATCCGGGGAGGTGATGCTTCTGAAGCGAGCTTTCCTACGGAAAGCTTTGAAAGCGACCGTTTCGCTTGTACAGCACCATTCCGCCTACTTCGTTTCTATGTACATTCTCTAATTCAACTTATATATATCCTTTAGGATAAAAACGACAGATGCCATTGCGACAAAACGAACATGTAGAAACTATCGCGCCCTCTAAATCCGATTCCTAGTTATAAAATATTCTGTATTGATTAACAGTTCTGCAACTTCATCAAGTTTTTCAATGCTAGCTAGTCTAACAACCGATTGCAGGGATGTTTCTAACCCCCCATGAGCACTCACCAAATAAATTGAAGCTCATATCTATGTACAAGGCGTATCAGTGCTCCCCGGTTATCCATAACTTCGTATTTCCATACCCATTTTCTTCAAAATCCAGATTCTGCTCTACATATTCAAAAAATCATACGGCATCCAATTCAATTCTAACCCGGTAAGTAACCAAATTATATTCGTTTGAATATTGTTTATGGATTCAAAAAACAGTCTTAAATCCGTATAAAAGGAGGTTTGAGCCGAGTTTATTAGTATGGAGTTCATGACTGCACTCCCTTAGGCATTATTTAATCTATTACAAAGCAAAGCAATCCTGAATTACTCTTGTTTAGCGGAGTCAGAATTATTATCTTCAACTATTTCATTATCCAGTCTTTCATTTTCCAGCTCTTCATTTTTTTTATCTTCTAACTCTTTAGCTTTTTCCTCTTCAAGCTCTTTAGCTTTTTTATTCTCAAATTCTTCAATATGTTGTTCAATTAAATATTCAATCTGTTTTGCGATTGACCGCTTATCGTGCTCAGCTATAATTTTGATTTTCTCAAAATTTTCTGGATTTAATCGTAGTGTGAACGCTTTTTTATTTGTTGTCATCGTTTAAACTCCTCACCATAGTGATTTCATTATTATAGCACTGTGAAATAACCATTTAACTCTACCTATTGACATCATAGTGATGTCACTTTAAAATGAAATTATGATTTCACTTTGATGTCACCTTAACGGAGGAAGATAAATGAATGCTATACAAGATGGCCTTAACCAGTTCATTTCTATTCGCATGGAGCATGTTGCAAGTTCCATGTTGGCTACATCCCCAGAATACGAAGATTTAATAAAAAACTGTAATCAACTCTTTTCTATTCTACATGATTGCTTGCCAAAGGAATACATACAAGCACTTTACGACTATGAAACCAATACAACCTTACTCCAAGGCATGGCTGAATCTATTATGTATGAACAAGGCTTAAAAGATGGCGTATGCCTAAACCAAATGTTGCTTGGTGAATAATTTTCTCTTTTCTCTTGTTAGAAGGATAAAGTTACCCTTAATAGCTTATCCAAAAACCACACTCTGATTTCACGAAATGATAGGTTAAACTTTTCTGTCCATCCTGCACAATCGTTGGTGAACAAGTTAACCTAGAATCTAGAAACAGGCGTTTTCATTTTTGTCCTTTTTAGCAAGACTATCCATATGATATACTATAAACTAACAACAGAATGGCTTAGATGGGCGGTCGGCTAGTCTCCTGCAAAGGAGGTGATGCCTGTGGAGGTTAAAGATACGCTGATGTTGATGATTCAGTTTGCAACGTTGGTGATCTTGATTATTTCCTTCAACAAAAAGAAGTAGACCGCCCTCAGCAAAGGTAAACGGTCTACTTCAAGCGCCTTTGTTAACACAGCCACCGCCCTTATAAGCGGCTGTTGTCAAAGAGTGAGGATGTTGGAAGCATCCTTACTCTTTTTTAGTATATACCTATTGGCTATAGTTTATCACAGGAAAAACCATATTGCCAATATGGAAAATCTTTTATTCAGGCACCCAAATGTAAGATTTCCCACCTAACATTCTCTATTCATAATTCCACTTAAATCGCTGCAATTTCCTTGCCAATCGGCATGGTGTAGTACAGTGGCTTTTGCTGTTCGTTTTGCTGGTAAACTACGAGTAGCAACGTTCGGCCTTCAGCGGTCAAAGGGCTGCCGCCACTCAGAATATGATCCAGCCGGAACGGCAGAACATCCAGCACAGCGTGCTTTTGCAGTTCCTTTTCACCCAGCTTCAAGGAAGCGAAAGACGGAATCACCTCGCGGTATGGCTGCGGCTGCGGACTGTCCGAAACGGAATGGCCATTTGTAGCATGAGAAGCAGGTGCAGCAGTTTGCGTCGCATCTGCCACAAAGTCTGCAACCACAGGTGACAACAGCGCATCCGGGTGCTGGAGAGCCATTTTCATATAGCTGGACCAATCGTCCTTCTCCAAGGCGTGTTCCCACCAGATTTTACGAGGCTTGTATTTATGGTTCAGGAAATAGTCGAGCTTCATCAGCCCAAGCACCATATCCATTCGCTTCGTTCCGCGTGATTCAAGAAAGGACTGGAGACGCGTGAACAGGTCTTCGAGCTGGTGGCCGATTTTTTGCCAGCCTTGTCCCTCCCAATAGTCTCCGAACTCCTGAAAGAAATCAAAGGCGGACGCAAATTCGCGCTCGATCAGATAGTTCACCGTATGATCCATACGATGGGAGTTCCAGTATTTCTCCAGCACATCTTCCAAACGTTTGAGCCGAACGATATCGGCAAAGGAAAGGACGTCATTGCTCAGCATTTCATAAGGCGCAACATCCATGTACGTATAGTTGTACTTGTCTGCGTCGATGCGCAGCCCCGTGCCACGCAGCATTTTGAGGAAGCCGAGCTGAAGCTCTTCCGGGCCGAGCGCAAAAACGTCATTAAACGTTTTACGGAACGTGTTGTAATCCTCCAAAGGCAGGCCGGCGATTAAATCGAGATGCTGGTCGATCTTGCCGCTTTGCTTGACCTTCGTAACGGTACGGGAAAGCTTGGCAAAGTTCTGGCGACGCTTGACCAGCTCATTGGTCGGATCATTCGTCGACTGGACGCCGATTTCAAAGCGGAATACGCCCGGCGGCGCGTTTTCCGCCAAATAATCCAACACCTCGGGACGCATAATATCTGCCGTAATCTCAAACTGGAAGACACATCCGCGATGGTTTTCAATGAGAAACTTGAACATTTCCAGCGCATAATCGCGTTTAATGTTAAAGGTCCGATCCACGAACTTGATCAGGTTGGCTCCGTTGTCGATCAGATACAGAATATCCGACTTCGTGCGCTCAATATCGTAATAACGTACCCCTACCTCAATACTGGACAGACAGAACTGGCAACTGAACGGGCACCCCCGACTGGTTTCAAAATAAACAACCCGTTTGCCTAATTCCGGTATATCCTCTGCAAAGCGGTACGGTGACGGCAGCTCGTTCAAGTCCGCCTTTGGACGGCCCGGCATCTGAATGACCTCTTCTCCCTTGCGGTAGGCCAGTCCATAGACAAAATGGAACTTGCGGCTCCCTTCCAGCTCCTGAAGCAACTGATGAAAGGTTTCCTCCCCCTCACCGACGACGATAAAATCTACATTCGGCAGGCGTTTCATCCAATGGTCGGTATCGTAAGAGACTTCCGGGCCACCGAGAATGATTTTGACCTCCGGCATAATCTTTTTCAACACATCAATGACTTTAATCGTCTCTTCAATGTTCCAGATATAGCAGGAAAAGCCGATGACATCCGCTCCCCGCTGAAACAGGTCGGATACGATGTTCATCACAGGGTCCTTGATCGTATACTCCGCCAGCTCGATGTCAAAGTCCTTTTCACTGTAGGCTTTGAGACACCGGATCGCCAGCGAGGTATGAATATATTTTGCGTTTAACGTTGATAAAATGACTTTCATAGGTCACAACCTTTTATAGTTTGCATGACGCCTCATATCTTTTAGTATAGCTATTCAAAATCCTCGTACACATCGTCCGCATAAATCTCATCTTCACTCACCGTTCCTCCGGCGTTCCCCTGATTTTGAAAAAAATCAAGGAACAGCTTGCCGTACTTGCGGAACTTCACTTCGCCGACACCCTTGATTCGTAGCATATCCGCCTCAGATTGCGGGTTCGCTACACTCATCTCACGCAGCGTAGCATCATTAAAAATGATATAGGACGGCACATGCTCCTGCGCGGCCAAATCGCGGCGAATCAGGCGCAGTTGCTCGAACACCGTTTCATTGACTGCCGCTGGGTACGCATCGCGTCCCTGTCGTCCACGTGAGCCTGCCCCACCTGCAAAAGCTGTGGCATGTCGTACCACACGCTGCATGACTTCGCGCTGACCTTTCAGCACTTCAGCCGCAGGCTGCTGCAAACGGACAACCGGATATTGTCCCTCAGACAGCAGCAGATAACCTTCCGATACAAGGACGTTAATAATTTCAGAAATTTCTTTTTCCGTCCGATTGCCCATTACACCATAGGTTGGCAGGCTGTCAAAGCCATACTGTAGCACTTTTTTGTTACGCGAGCCTTTCAATACCGAGGCTACCATCGAAACACCAAAACGTTCCCGCATGCGATGGATGCAGGAAAAAATCTTTTGCGCATCAATGGTCATGTCCACCAGTTCCCGTTCATCCGTACATGAGCTGCATGTGCCGCAAGCTTCATGCTCCTCTGCCTCGCCAAAATACTCAAGCTGTGCCGTACGCAAGCAGCGAGTCGTGTAGCAATAATCAACCATCTGCTGGAGCTTACGGTAGTCGTTGCGCTTGCGGTCCTCATCCTGCGGATTTTGCTCGATCAGGAATTTCTGGGTCACAATATCCTGCGGTCCGAACAGCAAAATACATTGACTCGGATCGCCGTCACGTCCTGCGCGTCCCGCCTCTTGCACGTAAGCCTCCATATTTTTAGGCATATTGTAGTGAATGACGTAGCGCACGTTCGATTTGTCGATCCCCATGCCGAAGGCGTTAGTCGCTACAATGACACGAATATCGTCGTACAGGAACCCCTCCTGGCTGTCTGCCCGTTCCTGATCGGTCATCCCGGCATGATAACGCCCAGCCGCCATTCCCGCATCCCGCAGCCGTTGGTACAGATCGTCCACGTCCTTGCGTGTTGCTGCATAAATAATGCCCGATTCGCCGTCATGCTCACGCGCATAATTCAGCAGAAAGCTGCGCTTGTCCTCCCCACGCAGCACACTGAACGCCAAATTTGGCCGTCCCAGGCCCGTGACGAATGTCTCCGGCTCACGCAGGCGAAGCAGCCGCACGATGTCGTCCATGACCTGCGGTGTCGCCGTTGCTGTAAATGCCGCTACAATCGGGCGCTCGTACAGCCCATCCACGAACGGAGCCACCGCCAGATAACTGGTGCGGAAATCATGTCCCCACTGGGATACACAGTGCGCCTCATCGACCGCAACGCAGGAAATCGGCAACTGCGCCATCTCATCGCGAAACCAGTCCAGCTCCAGCCGCTCCGGTGCAACATATAGCAGCTTCAAATCTCCATTCCGTGCAGCACGTATGCGGTCGTTCACTTCTCGGCCACTCAGCGTACTATTAATATAGGCAGCCGCAATCCCCATCGTGGTCAGCGCATCCACCTGATCCTTCATCAGCGAGATCAGCGGTGATACAACAATCGTCAGCCCATCATGCAGTAGCGCAGGAATCTGGTAGCATATGGATTTCCCGCCGCCTGTCGGCATAATGCCCAGCGTATCGTTGCCCTCCAGCATACTGGCGACAATTTTCTTCTGGCCTTCCCGGAAATCGGGATAGCCATAAAATTTTTGCAGTAGATCCTGCGCCCGTTCCAATGTTGGTGCTTGTACACTCATAGTTTCAAAACTCCTCATATTTCTGGCGTCCTCGACGCATATCGGCTTATCTTTCGTTACCTTTAGTTTACCGGGGTTCAGGGCAATGTTCAACCGCTGGAAGTCCATAGGCATAATGTATAACGAAATTCTTATCGAACCCTTCTACCATGGCGTTTGCTGTTTTCTCATGATATAGTGGACACGGTGCCGCAAGTTTGTCCATTACTATGATGAGACACGGTACCAAGAAGGAGAAAGAACCCATGAACAATCGTAAACCCAATCGAAAAAATCATACAAAATCCACGCCAAACACAGGCAACGCCAAGCACAGCCACAAACCCGCCGGAAAATCCGGCTCACATAGACCCGAAGCACGGGGCAAAACGGGGGTTTTTGATAAAAATGCTGCCCGAGAGCACGGTAAACCGGAAAAAAACATTGCAAAAACATATATTGTACAGGAGCCTGCCGAGCTGTTGAATTTTTTGGTAGAGCATGTGTCTGGCATGGGCCGCAATTCCATTAAATCAGCGCTGGCCCGTGGACAGGTGTCCGTGAACGGCATTCCTCGTACCGTGTACAATTTTCCGCTGGAGCAAGGTCAGACCGTGGCCCTCTCCAAGGAAAAGATCACTCCCGTGGTGCCGCTGACCGGGCTGCGTATTTTGCATGAGGATGAGGCCATTATTGTCATTCACAAGGATGCCGGGCTGCTGTCCGTCGCCTCTGCGCAGGAACAGGAAGTAACGGCATACCGTCAGCTTACGGCACATGTGCGACGTGAACATCCATACAATCGTATTTTTGTGCTGCATCGTCTGGATCGTGATACATCTGGAGTCATGATGTTTGCAAAAAGCGAAGCCATACAGCAGGAAATGCAACAAGCGTGGAAGGAAGTTGTGTATGAACGAACGT
Organism: Paenibacillus sp. 23TSA30-6; assembly: GCF_014858585.1. Classification (NCBI taxonomy): domain Bacteria; kingdom Bacillati; phylum Bacillota; class Bacilli; order Caryophanales; family Paenibacillaceae; genus Paenibacillus; species Paenibacillus sp. 23TSA30-6. The sequence continues at coordinate 133,526 of NZ_SLTL01000009.1, forward strand.
ACATCGCTCTCGTAGAAGGACAGGTTAAAAAAGCTGCGGGCACCATCACCTCATGGCTAAAGGAAAGCAAGACGCTGAAAATGTACTCCAGCCCATATCCGAATGACGGACAGCACGCCGTTACTCATTACAAGCTGCTACAGGCCAATCGGCATTTTTCCTTGCTGGAAGTACGTTTGGAAACCGGACGCAAGAATCAGATTCGCGTTCATATGGAGGATATCGGCCATCCGATTGTCGGAGATAAAAAATACGGCTCTAAAGCCAAATCTATCGGCCGCCTCGGCCTACATGCTCGGGTACTGTCGTTTATTCATCCCGTCACTGGAGTATTGCTGCGGTTTGAATCTGACATTCCTAAAACCTTTTTAAATCCGTTTCGAGAGTAGACTTACGTAAAACAGGCAGGAATAATTGGAGTGGAAGAAATCTACGGGGAATCAGGGGGCTGTAGATACAGCTCCCTTTTTTATTCATTAAGCGGTATGCTTTCGGACACCATTGGCCGTTTTCATCAGCTCGTCCCAAATGGAAATGGGTGCATTGCAAACAGGACAATTCAGCCAACCGTTTAAGTAGGGTAAATGCGCTAAAAGGTTGTTTTCCTCAATTTTTTGGGCATATTGGTATAGCCACTGTAGATTCGAGCCTTTATGGTCCAATGAGCCGGATTGGATCGAATAGGGAACCAGACTGTTTGAATTTACCGGATCTTTATCGTAAGCCACCAGAACATCACTCTGTTCAACAGGCCAAATATAGAGCGGGGTTCCGCAATGCGGACAATCCAGCGTATATTCATCCCCAGTATCAAAGCTTTGAAGCATAAAAGCTACGCAACGATAACCCTGAAAGGCAGCAGCCGCAGCCAAAACATATCGTTTGCCGACATTTCCTTCGTGATCCTTGGCATACAACACCATTTCCTCGGTCAATTCGGTAAGCCGGACAATGGCTTGCTGGTATTGTTCATATATATACTCAGCCAGACCTGCATCCAGTTCTACCTGATCCCTTGCAAATTCCAACGGAACTTTTGAATGTAAGGGATTAACATTTTTCGCTTCGAATATTCCGCAAATGTTATAAATATCTGCTCGAATACTTATATCAGAACTGCTTAACGCAATATCTACGAGGTACGGTACAGCCGCAAAGGTACATGTATATAACGTATTTTGGTGATATAGTTCCTCCCAATACAAGGTGTCAGCTATTTCGCCGTCATATCCGGCTTGGAGCTGCTTCAACATTTCCGGGACGTATTGAGAGGAACCATAGGGGCCTTGGAGCAAAGCCCAGGCCGGATCGGACAAAGCCAGCATCTTGAAACTCCTTTCACCGTTTTACTTTCAGTGTAACATGGCATGGTATTGTGAAATCCTTTTTGCTATCAAATTCATTTTAACTTCATAATTCTCAGCTTCTTACGTTTATTTTATTATACGCTTGGTTTTAGCTGAAGTTTCTTTTTTCATATTACGCAATGCCCAAAGTCACTATCCTTACAAGTCTATAATCATATTCGGTTAAGTTTACGGTATTGTGAAGGTGATATGTGTCTTCTGGCGGAAAAAACCCGACTAAAATAAAATCCGTTCAGGTATCCGCATTTTTCCGCAATATCATCCAGCGTATATTCTGTCTCCAGCAATAAAGTCTGGGCCTTCTCCAGACGCAGTGAGGTCACATACCGGATGGGTGTCAAGCCCACCGCCGCTTGAAAGCGCCTCGTGAATTGCACCGAACTTAACCCCAAACAAGCAGCCGTTTCTTTGATGGACAATGGCTCACATGCATGCTCCTGAAAATAGTGAAGCGCACGTTGGATCAACGGGTCATTCACCCGATTCGTACGTTCCTCCGTGCCCCCTCTGCTGGCTCTGCTCCAAAACAGAAAAAGCAAATCCTCCAGCAGATGATTTTTCCATGTTCGGACATGGCTGCTATCATCCAGCGCGTTCGCACATAAATAACGGCAATTCGATAGAAAGCGATCCTCATCTTCTTTATCCAAAACAGCATGGATTGATGCGCCAATGCTACTGGCTTCAGGGAGTGAAAAACGAAAAAAGTGGAAGCTCAGCGGCGTTAGGATTTTACGGTGGAATACCTCTTCGGGCGGACAAAGAATCAAGGACCCGGCTTTCGCCTCCCCACGGTGTTCCTTGATAGTATAAGCAAACTTTCCTTCTTCAATTACATAGGCAATCCAATACGCGTCAGTATCAAACGCCAACTGAAAAAATTCTTTCCGCTTCCAATATACATGCTGATGAATGTGTACCCCAAACACGGGCGTTCACCACCTTCATTTTCCATGTCCTGCTGACTATGAGCCAAATATCCACAAAGCGTGCTATTCATGATCCGCCTAGTCACATTATAAATCCTGTTACTAAAGATTAGCTGAACATGAAATTAAGTATATGTGCATGATGTTTCCGTGCATGTCAAAACGAAGCTCACTCGGGTAACATGATCTCAATCGATCATAAAGGAGCGTGAGACTGCATGAGACAGGAAACCTTTAGCGCCGATATTACCGTAGCAGGCGGGGGATTGGCCGGTGTCTGTACGGCTGTTGCGGCGGCTCGTCTGGGCCATATGGTGGCGCTGGTACAAAATCGTCCGGTGCTGGGAGGAAACTCCAGCAGCGAGGTGCGGGTATGGGTATGCGGAGCCACGAAGCACGGGGTAAACCGATACGCCCGCGAAAGCGGCATTATGGGCGAGCTATTCACGGAGAATCAGTATCACAACCCTGACGGGAATCCTTATCTGTGGGATGCGGTTGTCCTTGATCTTGTTCTTGCTGAACCGAACATTACCTTGTTCCTCAACACGGATATTTATGATGTAGAATCGGAGGGACTTGTATTCGCAACCAACGAATCTAAGGGAAGCGAGTCTAAGGAAAAAGGACAGCAGCGTATGATTCGGGCAGTGACCGGATGGATGACAGGCTCGGAACGGCGTATCCGCTTTGAGAGCAGCATGTTCCTTGATTGTACGGGAGACGGGCTGGTCGGATTCCTGGCAGGTGCCAAATATCGGCTGGGACGCGAGTCACAGCAAGAATTCGGAGAATCACTCGCCCCTGAAACGGCAGATACGACGTTGCTCGGCAGTACAATTTTATTTTATACACGTGATACCGGGCATTCCGTCAAATACGTACCTCCTTCCTTTGCCAAGGACATCCGCCAAACACCGATTCCCAAAAGCCGAATCCTTCGCAGCGGAGATTCCGGCTGCCACTACTGGTGGATTGAATGGGGCGGTGAACTGGACACGGTACATGATAATGAACGGATACGTGACGAGCTGTGGTCGGTTATCTACGGGATCTGGGATTATATTAAAAATTCAGGGGAGTTCGATGCAGATACAATGACACTGGAATGGGTCGGGACGATTCCGGGCAAAAGGGAATATCGACGGTTTATCGGTGATTACACGGTTCATCAGCGCGATATCGAGGAGCAGACCCTGTTCCCGGACCGGGTTGGCTTTGGTGGCTGGTCCATCGATTTGCATCCCCCGCAGGGCATGTATGATCCGGGAAGCGGGGCAAACCATTTGCAGCCTGACGGCGTGTACCACATCCCGTTTCGCTCCCTGTATTCCGCGAATCTGAGTAATTTATTATTTGCAGGCAGAAATATTAGCGCCACGCATGTCGCCTTCGGTACGCTGCGCGTTATGGCAACCTGCGCGGTGATAGGCGAAGCGGCCGGAACAGGCGCTGCGCTATGCGTAGCACGCGAAATGACTCCCCGCGAGCTTTGCGAGCAGCATTTGTCGCTGCTGCAACAGACATTGCTGCGGCAGGATGCTTCCCTGCTCGGCGTGACGAATCAGGACACGCGGGATATTGCCCGAAGCGCTACGGTAACAGGGTCCAGCAGCCTTAAAGCATTGCGTGTGGACTCGCCCGATGAACGCGTGCCGTTACGACAAGCCGCAGGGCTGCTGTTCCCTGTTCACAGCAGGGTGGAAACTGTGTCCCTGCTGGTGGATGTGAAGCAGGATACGCTCATCCGGTTTGAACTGTGGGACACGGGCAAACCGCAAAACTATGTACCTGCTTCGCTCCAAGCCTCCTGTGAAACTGCGGTTTCCGCAGGTGATCGGCAGTGGGTTGAGGCCCGTCTGCCTTGGGCACCTGACCAGGCAGCGAATGCCTTCTTGATCGTGAGAGCGAATGAACATGTATCGCTATACATGTCCCATCAACCGCTCAGCGGCGTGCTTTCTTTTATACAGGATCAGGCTGTCTGCTCCAGCTCGGGACTGCACGGATATGTGCGAGCCAGCGCGGTGCTGGAATGGACCATGCGATCCGGTGCCACGTCTATGGTGCGCAAATGCTTTTGCTTTCGCATTATAGAGGAAACGAATAGTTACGCTCCCGCTAATATTATAAACGGGCATGTACGACCATATGGTGGACCAAACATGTGGGTATCCGATCCGTTGCTTGCCGGACAGGAAGCATGGATTGAGCTGCGGCTGCCGCAAAAAACGATTGTTCGGGAGATTCATTGTACCTTTAATGATGATGTTAACGAGGATTTGATCAATCTTCACCATCATCGGACCCCTTTTGAAGTCATGCCCGAATTGATACGTCATTATCGAATCGAGGCATTTATAGATGGAAGCTGGGTAACCCTCCACACGGAACGAAATAATCGAAAGCGAAAAAGGATTCATGAAATCAGGAACCCCGTTGCTACAGATCAGCTTCGTCTGGTTGTGGAGGCCACTCACGGTTGCCCACGGGCTGAAATCGTAGAAATTCGTCTATATGAGCAGAACTTGAGTGTACATGAACGTTGATTCATTGTATATGAAAAGACGTGATGGGAACATTATGTATGAATACTGCGACTATAAGGGGAAATAGCCCATGACCATGACACCGGAACAGCGAATTACCCTGCACGGGTTTAACAATCTGACCAAATCGTTAAGTTTCAACATGTACGATATTTGTTATACCAAAACAAGGGAAGAACGCGAGGCCTATATCGAATATATTGACGAACAATACAACGCGGATCGCCTGACTGCCATTTTAAAAAATGTGTCCGACATCATTGAAGCTCATGTGCTCAACGTAGCCCAGCAGGACTATGTTCCTCAAGGAGCCAGTGTGACCATGCTTATATCGGAAGGTCCTATCGTGGAGGTGCCTACAGAGTCTTACGATGAATCACCCGGTCCTCTGCCCGATTCTGTCGTTATGCAGTTGGATAAAAGCCATATCACTGTCCACACCTACCCGGAATATCATCCCGACGAGGGAATCAGTACGTTCCGAGCCGATATTGACGTCTCTACCTGTGGAGAAATCTCTCCACTCAAGGCACTCCGTTATTTGATCCATTCCTTTGACACGGATATTATGACGATTGATTATCGGGTACGCGGCTTTACTCGTGATACGAATGGGCACAAGCTGTTTATTGACCATGACATCGCCTCCATTCAAAATTATATTCCTGACGAAGTGCGCAGCCAGTATGACATGATAGACGTGAACGTATATCAGGAAAACATTTTCCACACCAAATGCAAGCTGAAACAATTCGATCTGGACAATTATCTATTCGGCTATACGAAGGAAAGTCTGGGCGAGAACGAGCAGCAAAACATAACCGCCCGGCTTAAGATAGAAATGGACGAAATCTATTACGGCAAAAATATGACATAGCGGGATGAAGGCAGTAGAATGGACTACAGGTTATCTATAAGAAAAGGACCATAGCTTTGGAGCTGACATGGAGCCGGGCTTTTGTCCTTTTTTTGATGCAAAATGGGAGATTGATTCAGCTTTATCTGTACAAGTGAGAGATTGTTCACTATGATAGGGAAAGAATCCACTAGTTGAAATATTAAATTGCACCTCTTAGGCACGCTTTCGATTGTAAGCGCAATCAATTGATCCCACTTATTTTCTTATGGAACACAAAGGAGGAATTTGCATGCAAGGCGGTATTGGCGGTAAAAACATCATTTTACGACTGGAAATTTCCACCGAGCACATCCAATTTGGTCAATTGATTACGCTGGTCAACGAACATGGTGGGGATGTTATTGCGATTGACGTCATTCGCACCTCTGAAAAGGTCACCGTGCGGGATATTACAGTGACCATTGCCGACCCGGCCGAAATCGACCGAATGATTGCCCGGATTAAAAAAGCTCAAGGCGTGAAGGTGCTGTCCATTTCTGACCGGACCTTTCTGCTGCATCTCGGGGGTAAAATTGAAATGCAGCCCAAGGTTCCGATACAGAATCGCGACGACTTGTCCCGGGTGTACACTCCAGATGTAGCACGCGTGTGCATGGCGATTCATGAAGAGCCGGACAAAGCCTTCCGTTTGACAATCAAACGGAACACCGTTGCTGTCGTCTCGGACGGGAGCGCTGTCCTGGGCTTGGGCAATATCGGCCCCTATGCAGCTATGCCAGTCATGGAAGGTAAAGCCATGCTGTTCAAGCAGCTCGGGTCCGTTGATGCTTTTCCGATTTGTCTGGACACGCAGGACACCGAGGAAATTATCAAGGCGATCAAGCAAATCGCTCCAGCTTTCGGCGGTATTAATCTGGAGGATATTTCATCACCTCGCTGCTTTGAGATTGAGCAACGGCTGCGTCAGGAGCTGGATATTCCTGTTTTTCATGATGATCAGCATGGCACCGCTGTTGTCTTGTACGCAGGGCTGATCAATGCACTCAAGGTCGTCGGCAAAGCGCTGTCTGATGTCAAAATCGTCGTCTGCGGTATCGGAGCTGCGGGTGTAGCCTGCACTAAAATTTTGCTGTCTGCGGGTGCAGTTAACATCATTGGTGTAGATCGCCACGGGGCCATCACAGCCGATGAAACGTACGATCATCCGGTGTGGAACTGGTATGCACAGCATACCAATCCCGAGCGGCTGTCAGGCACGCTGTCCGAGGTTCTGAAAGGCGCTGACGTGTTTATCGGTCTATCGGCTGGCGGGCTGCTTCAACGGGAAGACGTAAAACACATGAACGAGGCTCCGGTGGTGTTCACCATGGCTAACCCGGTTCCCGAAATTGCCCCCGAGGATATCGAAGACATTGCAGGCGTCATTGCCACCGGACGTTCAGACTATCCTAACCAGATCAACAACGTGCTTTGCTTTCCCGGCATATTCCGCGCGGCACTCGACTGTCGCGCCCGTGAAATTAACGAAGAGATGAAGCTGGCGGCAGCAGAAGCCATTGCGAGCACCATCCGTCCCGAAGAATTAAATAAGCTGTATATTATCCCCGGCGTATTTAACGAGAATGCCGTTCAGCGGGTGCGTGAAAAAGTTATTCGGGCTGCGATTGAGAGCGGAACCGCCAGAAGAGTACCTCGCGATTTCAGGTAAAAGAGAATCTGCTTATTCCGTAAGACATGTCTGGTAACGTGCCAAAAAGGATTGCTCCCCTAATACGGGTGCAATCCTTTTTTATAAGAAGATGAAGATTTTCTGCGGCTATGACTTCCATTTGGAAAATAACTGGCTGGCGCGTTGGGCGAACTCCTCCAGATTAAAGCTGGAGTTGTCCAGCTTGTAGTACCATTTTTTAATCGTCTCCAGAATCCATGACGGAACTTTAACCTCCGAGATACTTGAGTAAAACGTATGATACGCCCACACCAGATGCTCCCAGCGCTTGTCATCGCCCTCCTTCACGTACTCGGATACGTCCAATACCTTGGCGCGTCCATCTTGCATCAGTACGTTCTTGAGGTGAATATCACGGGGATTCAGCCCCTTGGAACGGACAAACTCCCTCGCCTCTTCCACGTCCTGGATCACTTGCTCCGGCACCGGAATGCCTTGCAGCAGACAATCCAGCAGCGTAATACCTGATTCATAGCTAATGACGATATACTTATCGCCTTTCCCGTAATAATGAGGAAAAAAATCGGATCCCCGCAAACGCTCGTATACGTCGGCCTCCGCATCCTTCTTCTCGATCGCCATGTCTGAGTATACCTTGAACGCGTAGCCGGGCAACGTATCGAGCGTAAATACGGCCGCATCCGTCCCGATGCCAATACAACGGACGTCTTGGGAGACTGTTTTAATCGTAACCGGATCATTATCCTCGGTACTGTAAACAGTCACTTGACTTATGATTTCGTCTGCCTGCCTCCATTGTTCAACCATGTGCGATCCCTTCCTTCTCTGTTCTGAACCATTTGAATGAAGTTAGACATATGTCGGATAAGTTGTATTACGAGCCTTCTTCAGGAATGGATTCAGGATGGTGTATGACCCACCTGGGCAGATATGGTATGTGCCGTGCTTGATGCGTCTGGCAGCAGTAATTTTTTCAACTCTGAATAGCTTGCCACTGTTTCATAGGCTCCCGCTACCTCAGACTCCGGGGCAGCCTTCCTGTGATTGAACCAAATGACCCGCCAGTTGGCCCCTACAGCTCCCGCCACGTCATTGCGCCAGGAATCCCCGATATAGCAGCAATGCTCTGCCAGAGTCCCTGTCCGTTCGTTCACCACTTCGAAAATACGTGGATCAGGCTTGGCATAGCCAACCGTTCCGGATACAAAAATATGCTCTGCTGCAATATGATTTTCCAGAGCCATGGCCCTGATTTTGCTCATCTGGTGATCTTCGAGGCCATTCGTAATCAAGCCGACCAGATATCCTGCCGAGCTCAATTCATCCATTAACGATGTAGCTCCCTCGAAAGGCTCAATCCGGTACTGACGATCCAGGTACTCTTTTTGGATATCCACTGCCTGCTCACGGGTAATATTCACCCCAAATTCCTGTAAAGCCAGGACAAAACGGCCTTCCCTCATATCCTCCAGCTCATCCGGCCCAGCCTTCCCCTCCAATAGTCCTCCTTTTGCCGACAATACATCACTGTAATAACGAATACGATGATAAGCCTCTTCATAAGGAAAACGTTCACTCAATCCTAATACTGTACGCAATGCATCGCGAGTAGGGTGCAAATGATCGTACATTGTATCATCTACATCAAAAAAAACGGCCTTCTTGTGCAAGTTCATATACCCACTTCTTTCTGTAAAAATCATTGGATGTCGTCCATCTTCACCTTGTCCTGATATTATACCCGCTGACACGATGCGTTGCACATTACATCTTACCCCTTCGCCATCCATAGCTCGTATCTATAGTTGATCTGCTATTTGTATCTGTTGTTATAACCACTCCCGCATTCACACTTCACCGTGACAGTCATAAAATGAAAAGACCATCCTTTTCGCAAACTCACTTTACTTCTGTACTTATCTAAAATAGGTATCTCGTCCTGTTTTGCCCGAAAGCGGCTTGTTTCATAGCACACAGGTAAAAGGTCACATTTTTGAAAAGATTCAGCATACAGGTTTACATTTCGTGTAAAATCACGTACCTTTTAGGGATGAACGCTTTACGGATGTACTTGGATAAGGAGGCATACACGATGAATTCCGGTTCTAACCCTGCCTACGGATCAGCTACACCTTTGATTGAGGCACTTATAGAATTTGAACAGGAGCTTGAAGCGAACCGGCATTCTCTGAGTTTTGATTTGGGATTGATTATGGAGCATGGCCGCGCGCCACGATATATGGCTACACCGCCGGATGTGATTCCCTTTGCCCACGCGGGCGTGGACGGAATACATTACGGATTTTTAACAGATTTTGGACTTGAAAAGGATCTTTCGCAGGCCCCCATTGTGTGCATATCCCCTGTTGACTGGACGGGTGTATGGGTGGTTGCCCGCCACTTGCAGGATTTTTTAAGTGTTGTTTATACAGAGAACAGTTCATTAAAGCGATACTACGCCAGTGGACAGGATTATACAGGACATGCAGGACATCGGCCTCCTCAGGCCGTCGATGAGCGCACTGCGTTAGTGCGGGAGTGCTTTCGGGAACGCTTCGGTGTCCAACCGATTCAGGATATGGCTGCCTACATCGACAATTTGCGAATCGAGCGCAAGCAAAACGAAGCTGCCCCTACACTGAACGGCTTGGGCATTCCGACCTTTCCTTCTTCCGCAAAACAGCGTTCGTCTATTAAGAGTGCTCTTTTAAGCGTGGCAGAGCCCTTTCATTGGGATAAACAAGGTGAAACGGTTCGTGATTTGTTCCGCAACGGTTCGCGTGAAGCGAGATTGGCCTTTATCCGGGATGCTCAAACACGCCATCTGTTCACCCATTCTGCCCTTCGTGTTTTTGTAGCAGGACAGCTTAGATCCATGGGCTTGTCTGAGGCGGCAACACATTTGGAAGAGTCCTACTATACAGTTATTCCCGATACGATAGAATCTTGACGGATTACTCCTTATTTCCCCACACAACCGCCTCTGAAAAGGCGGCTTGTTGTGCTACAATATATACAAATAATACGGCCTAACGGCCCGGTACGAATGAGAGAGAGCGAGCATGAATAATCATTCCCATCCTACTCCTGAGATCATCGAGGTTTGTCTGCTGGCTGGCAAGCTCATGATGCAAAATGGAGCCGAAACCTATCGCGTCGAAGACACGATGTCCCGCATTGCCTCGGCCTACGGCATACCCCAGTCCCATAGCTATGTGACACCGACCGGGATTTTTTTTGCCATTAACGACGCGGAGCCTGCCAAGCTGATCCGGATTGTGGAGCGGACCACGGATCTGCATAAGGTTGTAGAGGTTAACGCGATTTCACGTAAAATAAGTCTGGGTGGCTTGTCACCCCGCGCAGCGGTTACGGAGCTGACCAAGATTGAACGTGGTCCGCACCGCTATTCCAACGGCGTACAACTGGCAGCCGCGGCATTGGCGAGTGGCTGCTTTATGATTATGTTTGGCGGGGTATGGCGGGATTTCCCCGCAGCCGTTCTCTGCGGCGGGGCTGGCTTCGCAGCCGTGCAATATTTTCACAGGCTCGTTAAGGTTAAGTTTTTCTCAGAATTTTCGGCATCTTTTCTAATTGGCTTGCTGGCGGCTTTACTGACAGTTGCAGGCTGGGGCCAGATGATGGACAAAATCATTATTGGCTCCGTTATGCCATTGGTGCCAGGCTTATTAATTACAAATGCCATTCGGGATTTAATGGCCGGACACCTCGTTTCGGGCATATCCAAGGGGGCTGACGCTTGCTTGACGTCATTTGGTATTGGAGCCGGCGTTGCAGTTATCATTTCGTATATGTGATTTGGAGGAGATCCAAGTTTATGGTTGCACAATTATTAACAAGCTTTATTGCTACCGCTGCTTTCGGCATTCTTTTTCACGCTCCCCGACGTTCACTGCTGCAATGCGGCTTCGTCGGGATGCTGGGCTGGCTCGTCTATTATTGGACGACAGACAGCATGGGACCCGTGAGTGCCAGCCTCTTGGCAACGGTTCTGATCGGGATCATCAGCCAGAGCTTGGCCAGACTGTACAAAATGCCCGTTATTATTTTCAGCGTGGCAGGCATGATTCCGCTGGTTCCGGGAGGAATGGCCTACAATGCGATGCGACAGTTTGTACAGCATAATTATCCTCAGGCGCTGGAGCTGGCTATGAGCACACTCATGATCGCAGGTGCCATTGCTGTCGGCTTGGTGCTGTCCGAGGTGCTCAATCAGATTTTTCACAACATACGTTTGAAACCGCAGTGTTAAACGATGGGGATAAGCAACATCATTTTTTCACAACATTAAAGGCTGCTTCCAAAAACACGCACGATTGTAGTGCACAGAAGATTTTGGATGCAGCTTTTTTTTCATGTTCCACTTTATAAACGATGTTTGTTCGTCTATTTATCCTCAACATCCACTCGTTTACCCAGAATAGCCAAATCCCGCTCTATGCTGTCCAACACCGCAACACGCGGATAATAACCCCATTGCTCAAAACCGAACTTGCGCAGCAAGGCGATACTCGGCTCATTGTGACCAAATACAAACCCCAACAGCGTCGTAATTCCAAGCCTAGGGCATTCATTCAGTACGTGCTGCACCAGACGACTTCCTGCTCCAGTTCCACGAGAATCTTCATGGACATAAATACTGATTTCCGCCGTACCGTTATAAGCTGGACGTCCGTAAAAAGACTGGAGACTGGCCCACCCTGCAATCGCCTCTTTATGTCTCAGAACCCACAAAGGTCGATGGTCTTCTTGATGAGCCTCAAACCATGGGATACGGCTCTCCACTGTCACGGGCTCCAGATCTGCCGTTACTATTCGTCCTGCAATGGTGGAATTATAAATGCCCACAATATCCGGAAGATTCTCCCTGCGCGCAAATTCAATGGAAAAAGATTGGTCCCTATTCATCGTTCGTATCCGCCTCCTGTTCAGTTGATTTATTTCATTGTACAAGACAAGCTCCCAAACAGCCATATCGAGTTGTTTTTTGCGGTTCGGATGCAAAGGGTTCTATAATAGAGCTTGAAGAAAATCAAAAGCTTCAAAGCTTGGCCACCCCATTAAACAACATGAGACGAGGAGGTGTGCTTCGGAGTTCACGGGATTCTGAAGCAGCTTATATGAATATTGGAACTCAAATTTTGATTTTGGAAATACCTATGGAATCTTTCTTTGGAAAAACAACGATTTATCCTGTGCTGCTCAAGGATGAGGACGGGCTTACGCTCATTGACACGGGGATGCTAGGCCAGTTGGAAGCGTTGCGCAAGGCTATTGCAGATGTGGGAGAGGATATCAGCCACCTGAAGCGAATTATTTTAACGCATCAGGACATTGATCATATCGGTAATGTTCATGCACTACTGGACTTGCTACCGAATACCGCTCTATTGGCTCATAAGGATGATATTCCTTATATGACAGGGGATCGGCCGTTTGTGAAGCTGACACCGGAACGAATCAATCAGTTGGATAATACACTCAAACAGCAAGCAGAGGATATGATCCGCCGCTTGCCGGACTTGCGCTTTGCCCATGTCCTCGAAGACGGTGAGCATCTTCCTTATGGTGGAGGAATACAGATTATTCATACACCTGGTCACACACCGGGACATATCAGCTTGTATGTGCCCGCACAAAAGCTGCTTTTGGCGGCGGACGAGCTCCGTGTAGTTGAAGGCGAACTGGTCGGCCCTGCTGAGTCGGCTACACCGGATATGCCACTGGCCTTGGAAAGCCTCGATAAACTGACCGTATTGGATGTCGAGAAGGTGCTGTGCTACCATGGGGGTTTTTATGATCAGAATGTACAGGCACGTCTACAGACATTAAGTCAGGAACGAGACTAAAGTAGTCAGATCTATAAACAAATATGTAATAAGCGTTATAATGAATTCATGAATAGAAAGGGATGAATCTGCATGAATGATAAAATAACCCGGCTATATGATGAATTGAAGTCACAGTCATGGGACGGATTGCTCGTCACCGATCCCAAGCATATCTACTACCTGACTGGCTTTGCCAGTGAGCCGCATGAGCGATTCCTCGGCCTGGTGCTGCTACGGGACGAGGAGCCTGAACTGATCGTGCCTGCACTGGATGCGGAGGCGGCCCACGCTGCTTCTTCCGTGACTCGCATCTCTACCCACACAGATACAGATAATCCATATGATCTGCTGCGCCAGCGCACAGGCACTGGAGTGAAGGTGTTCGCCTTGGAAAAAGAACATGTCTCCGTACTCCGCTACGAACAGCTACATACTGCCATTGGTGCGGCTCAATATGTGGATCTCGGTCCCGTGCTTCAGGCTATGCGCGTAAGAAAAACACCTGAGGAAGTACGGCGTCTGAAGCATGCCGCACAGTTGGTGGAGGACGCACTTCGCCACGGCTTGACCCATGTGCGTGAAGGCGTAACAGAAGTCGAGCTGGTAGCCGAAATCGAATACCAGATGAAGAAAATCGGCGCAGATGGCCCGTCCTTTGACACTACGGTGCTATCTGGACCCAAAACAGCGCTGCCTCATGGTGTTCCGGGTACCCGCAAGCTGCAACACGGCGATCTGCTCATGTTTGATATGGGCGTATATTCAGATGGTTACGCCTCAGACATTACGCGCACTTTTGCTTTTGGCAAGCTGTCAGCTGAACTGGAGACGATTTACCAGACGGTACTCCGTTCGAACGAGGCTGGTATTGCCGCCATTCGTCCGGGTGCATCCTGCGCGTCCGTAGACCAGGCAGCACGTGCAGTTGTAGAAGCTGCCGGGTATGGCCCTGCCTTTAACCATCGGGTTGGACACGGCCTTGGCATGAGCGTTCACGAATATCCGTCTGTGCATGGCGGTAATGAAGACCTGCTTCATGAGGGCTTCGTGTTCACCATAGAGCCCGGCATATACGTGCCAGGCCTCGGCGGTGTGCGGATTGAAGATGACGTTCTGGTCACCTCTGACGGCGTAGAAGTACTGACCTCTTTTCCGAAAGAGCTAACGGTACTGGGATAAGTTCGATATTTTTTTTCGCTTTAAAGCTCATGCTGAAAACTGCATGGGCTTTTTTTACCCTCTTGATTCTAATATCGATCGAGAGCAGTTGTGATTTGCGATTAACTTTGCTATACTTTATATAGCTAATTTTGCTTTTTTGCGGATATAGTAAAGAACACGTTTTGAATACTTTGAAATATCATAGCCGGATATTTTAAGTACATCTGTAATGTCTGTAACATTCAAGACTTGTTTATGTTCTTTACTCATCTCTACAATTAAGTTAATTTCTTCTCTGTATTTTGATTGAGCTTCAATTTGGATATTCTCAGTATCCTGTTTGTGTTTGTCTATTTTTTTCCTGATGCGTGCTAACGTCCTGGTGATTGTCATGGGGTATACGTGGAGTATTTCAGATATCTGGGAGTTATTAGCTCCCTTCATAATTAAGTGCATCACGGTTTTTTCATGTTCTGTAAACAGAGAACTACATAACAGTTGTTGAACATAAACCTTATTAATCACATGTTCATCCATGTTATTTTGTGAGTTGTCTATAGCTTCGAAGTTATCTATTGAATCAAAATGTTCCATTGCATCACTGAATTGGGCAACTTCCCTGTAACGTTCTATAGGAACTTGAAGCAACTTTGCCATTCTTTGCTCACTCGGCCTGTAGCCCAGTGTATCTTCTATTTCTACCATTCTTCGGATCATATCAATAGCTCCCCGACTAAGTCTTACCTCTTGAGAGTTGCTATATAATAACTGATTAACCTCCCATAAAATTGGCCTTACTACATACGTAGTAAATTTAATTCCTCGATGAATATCGAAATCCTTGAGTGCCATTAGTAATCCTATACATGCTTGTTGGTATAAGTCATCTTCAGTAACCTTGAATTTCATTTTTAGCTCTTCTATACTTCCCTTATATCGCATAATAATCGAAAACATAAATTTCCGATTCTCTTGAAGAAATTCCCCAAGAAGGTCTTTGTCCTCTTTACACGCACAGATCAGCTTTATATTATGCATATCCTTCACAGCAGGCTTTCTTAATTGTACATACGTATCACTGAGCAATCCGTTCACCCCGTATTTTCTGGAAATACCAGCATAATGAATTTCCTTCTACATTGATCACGCTCACACTCCAGTAGTCGGTCTACCTTTTTAGAATTTATTTATCTGAATAGTTAATGAGATACGTATGGCCGGAATCATCCAAGAATAAAAAATTCTTTGAACGCGTTTGGTTAGTTTGCATCGAATCCAACACATACTCGTGCTGGGTAAGGAACTGCTGCTCCATTTCCTGAACCAAAGACGTATATTCATTCATTTGCAATTCGAGCAATTGATTACGGGCCGCAAGTTGTCTATTTTGGGAAATCAGATGATGATTTTTCCTTTTAAGCTCCTTATTCTCTTTGACAACTCTCTGAATTTTGCTAATAATTTGTATAAATTCTACTGAATCAGAATCTTCCCCATCTTGCTGATACCTGTTGTTGTTCGTATGGTTCATAGCCTTGCCTCCAGAGTTTATTTATAGCGATAGTCTGTAAAATCCTTGAGATGTATTTCAACCCGATTCAGGTTACAGTCAGGTTCTGCTGCCAACGTTTGTTCCAGCTTTTCAAACATAAGCAGTATGCCTTTGCTCACAGGTGGCTTAAATGCGTCTTCGCCTGCGTCGTATCTCGCCCACCACTTCCTCAAGGATTCCATCGTTATGGTCTGATTGATATAATCCCCACAGTGCTTACACCAAAGAACAAGGGATTGATCGCATTCCATCTCTTCAGGAACAAAAGAAGATTCCGCCCCACAATGGGGGCATTTATTCATATAACCGATCATGTTCTATAACCTCCCTCCCTAGGTGCTGTTCCTTAAACCCGGTCAGGTAGAGAAATAGGATCATAGCTTTGGTTCGTTATACCGTTTAGACGAAGGGTAACCTTCGGGTCTGTCAAAAAATAATAGGATACTTCTATTCTTTTGCGGTCAGCACTCTCCGTGTAAAATTCAAAACGAAATTCCCGCCCGCCCATTACAGGATGAGCTACCTGAAAATAGAGACCTTCACTATAATCTTTGCAATATACATGGTTAACAATTACATTTTCATCAACCACTAAGGACCAATAATCAGCAGGGGTAATAACATCCGCCTTTATTGAAATAGCGAAAAACTCCAGATCATTAGATATCTTAAAGGTGTCTGTTACCTTCCTTTTACCTTCTAAAGCTCTTAAACCATCTATATCAACCCTGCGGCTTGCAATGCAGGGCCTTGTTTTGGTAGGATAGAAAGGTGGATCTAATCTTCCACCAACTATATAGCGACTCAACATGTAAACTACCTTCCTTTTTAACAATTTTCATTAAATTTTCAGAATCATTCACTTGCAATGCCTCAGCCAGATATGTATACTAAAAATGTATAGTAAGGGGCAGTGCGTAGTGCCTTTCTATTTCCTTTTGGATTTGATTTTATTCTGATAGTGGTATATCAGAATGTTTATTTGTCAATCTCAGTTTTATAGAGATCTCTTAGTTTTTTCACGGCTCGACAAGCATGGGATTTATGAATATCAAGATAATGGGCGATTTCTGCAGGTTTCATATCCATTCCTTCTTCAGTGAATAACATGAAATTTATGATTCGTTGCTCCTGTTTTGTGAATCTGTTACGGTTGCTTAAGTAGTCTACTTTCACGTCTACTAATTTAAACCCATAATCATTCACTTGAACCGAGTAATAATTGGCCATTGAGCCTTCTTCATCTGTGCCATCGCAAAAGTTAACGGTTGTACTGAACTGTGTAATTTTACGTTTTTTTTTACGATAATAGTCAACCACAGAACGTTTAATGACCGTATGTGAAAAAGTAGATATATCCTTTTTTATATTCCCTTTGTGGATCGCTGTCAGAATTTGAACGATTGAATCCTGTTTCACATCTTCTCGGTCCTCCTCGTTAACACCACGAAGTATAAAGTTAAAAATATGATTTAACGTTTCTGGGTCAAATGAGCTGACATTTGTCGTTATCATTGCGGTTCTCCTATTTTATAATAGTTTATTTTAAATCAATAGCTTCCAGTTCACTCTGTTCCCTCCTTAAAACTTGTATCACAACTCCTTTCCGAATTTCGACATTCGACAATTAGTTTCCACTTTTTTCTTTATCTTACCCTACTCTTTTTTTTAATACGTAATACATTTGAATCAGTTCCATTTACCTAATTGAATATATAATTTTTAGGATTCTACTCTAATAGTCGTCATATCTATCAGAAGAGTTGCAATTTATCTATTACTTTTTTTGAAAAAAATGCGAACTTATGTTCTCATTCTAATAGGTATATATAACCTTGTCAATTCCTAACATTGATTGATGTTATTTTCATCTGGTTATATTGTTCTATTTTTTTGTGTATACATCTTTCAAACAAGCCTTTTGAATCAATTCGAACATGTTCCATAAGACCTATTTCAAGTATCAACCTAAAAATCTATTTCCTATCCACCTTCAAGTCTGGCTACCAATGCCTCTACCTTCGCATTCAAGGATCTGTTTTCTGCGAGCAAACTTAAATTTTCAGCTTGAAGTACAGCTACCTCTTCACTTAAGTGATGGATTTCCTCCTTATGACTTGACAATGCATCCATTAGGGTGACCCGGAAAGCCTGCTCATCTTTTGACAATAGCTCTCGATCCGTAACCTTATTATTACTACGACCGCTGGCGTAGCCGATGACTCCAATAACCGCGGTTATTACATTTATGTCCAGCCCATATCACCTGCCTTTTGTCTATTTTCTTCCCCAACAGGTTCAATATAAGTAAAAATCAGTAAAACTTAACCCCTGCTACGAATAGCAGGGGTTAAGTTTACATGATAAAGCAGTATCCGTATTCTGTAGCCACATCTATACTGGAAACCATATCATCATACACCTGAACCTGTATAGCCCCAGGTAGTAATGATTTCTGCCACACGGAAATATGGCCTTTTAATATAGATCTTTTCCAAATGTCCATGGAACCATGAAGATCATTTTGTCGATACTGTGTGACCACCACTGAGCCAGTGACAATGGATTTCTCCCACACACTCATATCACTTTGTAAGCTTATTTGTGCTGTCCTTCTCACAGTTAGATAGCCTGTGATGTGACTATGTTCCCGAATCTCCAAATCTGATGAAAGCTCTGTTTGCTCTGAATGTCGAACGGTAACGCGACCATATTTATCATACGCTGCGTCCCGCCTAATCCCCACTTCAGCATTCAGATCATGGTGTTCCATAACACGAACCGATAGTTCGGTATCCCAATCCTGCTGATCGGAAAGACGCACCGAGATTCGAGACCATCTATCAGATTCACGGCTTTTCCGTGCACTGATCCTGCCTTTAAGTTCAGATTTCTCCCAGGTTTTTACGTAAAGCTCACTCGAGATAGAGTCCAAATGACTACGTCTGATTCGCAGATGAGAAGACTGATCCGTATAGCTGTCCACTCGAACCTTTATGTTAGAGCCTAGATTGCCGGATCTTACTCCTACTGCAATTTCCAAATCTGAAATGAGCTTAACTCGCACTGTAATTCGTGACTGCATATCCATTCTTTTATGGTACGGAATGGATATGGAGGCCCATAAATTTCCTGAAAGCACGGTAAGGCTTGAAGGCACATCTTTTTTCGGCCAGATCGCTATACTTGATCTCAAAGAAGTATAATGCGGTATTGTGACCGTTGAAGGTAGCCCGAAATGCGCTCTTGTTCTTACAGACAAATCGGATATGAGCAGATTACTAAACACAATTTGAAGCCTGCCGTAAAAATCAGGATTGTGGATATTCATATCTGCAGGCATATCTTGTCTATAAAGTATACGTCCTTCCACCATCAGATCCGCTTCACGAGATCTACGGACTGAAATAGTGCTTTTCTTTACTGCTCCCTGGAAAACGGTTATGCTCCCTAATATATTAGGGATACTCAGTTCCATACCGGAAGAGATATCCTGATGCTCTGTCCTTCTTACACGGATCGACCCAAGCGTTTCCTTACGATTAACAAGAATCGTTGCCGGAAGTTCGGGAAACGGAACTGCCCAGCGGGCAACGCTCAGTTCGGAAGCAAGGTTCTCCCTGTAAAAGACATACATATTCGAAGGTACTATTTTCCTATTCACCCATAGGGTGCTGTCCAATGAATTCTCACGTGCAACAGTAATAACAAGCTGAGCTTCCAAAGAATGATTATCCTTGCGCCGTATGGACACCTTACCGTTTAAGTTAGGTACCGTCACTGTGATATCGGCCAGGATCTCCCTTTGGTTATGGACAAACAGGCTTCCCTTCCAAACTGTTGCTCCATAGGACTGTTTAATGCGTAACGAGCCTTTAAGCTGCGACCCCTTGCTTACACGAGAGGTAAGGCCGCCCTCTATACTGTTCCTGCCCAAACTATAGATACGAGTATCATAGTAGGTAATATCTAATATAGGACGGTACGATTTTTGCTCCTTGGTAAAAAAACGAATACTTCCATTTTCAAATTCATCCAGAGCTTTAAAGATATATCCAAAATTCGACCTTTTTCCTTCATACCATGCACGAATGGAATCAGTCACATCAAAAGAAATGTACCCTGAATCTCCACCTACATCTTGAACGATGTTTATACCGTCATAGGTTGAATCGGGGCTGCTAAAGCCAAACGGAAACGGTTGATTTTGCCATGTAACTCCGTATTCTGTCCATTCCCTGGATGCTTCAATGAGCTGTATCCCCTTCTGGGATACGTTGCGACCATCGAAATACACTTTGAGCTTGGCCGATTTAATCGTTGTATTTTTCTTGGGAATAGAAGCCGTATCCAAATCAAAACCAACATAAGATCTGTATCTCTCCTGAGCCAAGGCAGAATATCCGACATACATCTGCTCCTCAACACCATAGTTTAATCTGGGCTGAGACTCCCGCACAAAAGCATCTTTATTAGAATACATAATCGTCGTGTACGTTGGAGGTTCGATAACATCATATCTGCCTTTCATCCATGTATAGGGTGCAACTCCTATGGATGAAGCCATATCCGAAACTTCCCGAACCGTCATTGCAGACGGAAGATCATCATAACTCCGAGAAGTTATCCGGTATCTGCCGGTAGACTGGGTACAGGATGTAATAGACAAGAATGAAGGTAGATTCTCCGTTTTCTTAATTTCCAGACTAGCATATATATCTATAACATGACTTTTATGAATATGGTAGTGCCCTATTATTCGGGTATGGCTGCCTACCTGAATGCTACCGTGTAGTTCAGATATACTTGGTACCGTTAGAAAGGAGGTTAAGTCTCCGGCCCCAAAAGACTCTATACTATATTTCACGGCTAGGTGAGTATGGGTACGTACAGACAATGATGAATATATTTGATGAGTAGACTTAATTTGCAGGCTGGAGCTGAGATTAGCAGGCTCAATTCCCCGCACCTGATATCTTCCGTTGCTGATTGCCTGAGTGTTTACCTTTAAGCTGCTGACGATATCATTAGGCTTTTTGATCTCTATTGCAGCTTTTAGGTTTTGCTCCTGAGCAGCATGAATATCGTATTTGGCGGCTAAGGTAGTACTTGCTTGAACCGATATACGGGAAGGTAATCCCTGTTGCACAACATTCAGGCTGGAAAGCAAATCATTTGGCATGAGCCGCTTCACATCGTATGCGGCTACTGCTATAGCTGATGAGCTAACACTCAGCACAGCAGTGAGATGATCGGATACCTTAACTGCCAACCTACCTTGGACATCACTATTATCCGCAGGCAGGATACCGTAGCGAGCCTTTACTGCTGCTTTACCTGATGTATTAACACCCAGCACGGCTGCAAGATTATCCGCTACCTTAACTTCAATAGCACTCTGTACATCATCATAATCCGCAGGGTGGGCCGCATAGTGCGCTTTTACAGAAACATGAGTATTAATATGCATATTGCTGACTACATCCATAGGCTTTTTAACCGTTATATGTGAAAACATGTCAGCCATGTCCGTAGGAATAATAGTCTGCTTCCCTTGAACTCCCCCGCTAATTCCTACTTGCAAGGATGCTATGAGATTCTGCCTTTCCGGTACTCTCGCATGAATCTGCATGTCCGAATGACTTATCCCCAAAAGGTAACCAGCCATATAGTTTTCAACGATTTCATCCATCGTTAACGCAACATTGTACATCCGTACAACAGGGATATATCCACGAAACCATTGGCTAGCCTCTGTATTGTGTTTACCAATAAAAAGTCCATCTGGCTGCTTGATATGTTCAGTGACTTCGGCTTGCACATTTCCTTGAGGAGCGCCATTCAGAAAGGTAGATAGGTTGCCTGTAATTTCGTCATATGCGCCAACAATATGATACCATTTGTTTCTGGGTAATTTCCCTAAGTTGGCATATGCTTTTCTCGTACGGGTCGCAACCTGAAGCTCCAATTCCCCTGCAGGGTTAAACATGACCCAAATGCCCTGGGTATCGTTCAACTCTCCCCCAGAAGACAAAACAACGTTACCCCCGATATAATATATCCACACTTCAAAGGTAACACTGGCGACAGGCTTAGAGGTATCCGCACCTGTACATTGGATATAATGGCTCGTCCCATTAAAAAACAGGGCATAGGGATCGGCGAGGGTGTTTCTGCCCCCCCAACCATCATCTTTCGTAAAATGGAAGCCATTCAGTATGCCGTGATTTCCTTTACCACTCAAATCATGCCATTGCGAAGTGGGTTTTGAGTTGGAGCCAACCTCCAAACCTTGATCGGCAAGGGAAGCGTGAAGGGAAAGGATTAATCCTCTCTTACTAAACATGAACATCACGCCCTATTCCATTGTATTGGAACATCATTACATGGGGCTTGCTTTCGCCCTTAGATCAAACGTTCCACCCGTCTTCACTGCAATATCCGACTTGATTCTTACATAGAGCTTTTCCGCGCTGCCCCTGGCCAATGTGCCGTTAAAAGCTAATTCCTGAGCAGGCAAAAATGGAGTATCCGACATACTTAAATCAATTTCCATCCCTTTAGCTACTGTCGCACTATCCACCCATGTTTTGAGTTGATTCACTGGGAAATCAGCATTATTTTGCAACCATACTGGTTTTGGAGAAGAGGTTTGGCTTGCGATTAATGTACCGAACTCCAGGTAACGTAGCCGCTCTCCTGCATTGTCCGTATAGTATTTACCAAATTCATTACGGAAGCCGAGCAACGGCAGATCAAGAGGTAGGAGCTTCCTTAATGCGGGATAACCGTCATTGTATTTAGGGTCCATAATCCATATGTCGTCAAAATTCCAGGCCGTATTGGAGTAGGTTCCTCTGAACTTCATTTCACGGGTGGTCAGGCCTGATCCTCCTGTGCTGGAAACATTCTTATACAACTCCTTATCAAAGTAATTATCTGAAAAGACTCCACTACCTGTATAAATAAATCCACTCCAAACGGATGAAGCAAATGCCTTGCCTAACGCGAGGCACCGTCTTATAGTGAGGGTAGCCGTATTTCCACCAAATCCACCCACCGTTTTTCCATTTAACTCCGCAACCGTGCAGCAATCCTCCACTATAGAAGAACTAATACCGTAACCTAGAAATCCCCCCAAGTAATCTCCTGTACTCTCGCCTTTACCAGAAGCATAACATCGGCGTATGATTCCATTACCAGTCACGTATCCTGCGAACACTCCAGTGTAGTTTACTCCTACAACAGTTACATTTACACTACAGTCCTCTACGATTCCATCCGTAGTTACTTGTCCTACCAAACCGGCTCCATGACTTCCTGTACTTGTAACTTTGCAATATGAAAAGGTATCGACATGGCAATTGCTAATGGTAGATTTGGAAACCTGGCCTGCTAGTGCCACTGTATAACTGTTACCTGTAACATTACAATCAATGATATCCAGATTCTTGATCCACCCGCCCATCATGTAGCCAAACAGACTTACAAATGAATCATTGGGACGATAGATGAATAAGTTAGCAACACAGCGCCCTCCACCATCAACATATCCTTTGAAATACGATTCTTTACCCACAAGATTAAAACCAATGGGGTAAAATCCGTCCTCCGCCTGGAATTCTGTCATTTTGATATCATCTTCGAATTTAAAGTAAGATTCATTGCGGAACCAACGCATTTGAGATAGATCAAACTCTGTCAGGATAATGAAAGGGTCTTCCTTTGTGCCTATCCCACTTTGGTATCGAATAAACTGGCGATGCTCAGGATATCCTCCATTGTAATCCTGGCTCATATACCAATAAATAGCGAAATCCCAATTCACAAATGTGGATGCAGTCTTTAATTCCGATGTGGATTTGCCAACACCCGCTGCACTGGTTTGAACTCCAGAGGTTTCTATATCCCAGTAACAATTTGTGATTGCAGCAGCAATATTGCTGCTGCCTATAAACCCTCCAATATTGCTTCTTTCCCGAGCTAATGTGATATCCTCAACCGTACCCGTAGAGTAACAATATGCTATGGAAAGTCCACCAGATAGGCGGGTTACATCTCCAATGAACCCTCCTGCAATATTGCCAGCTGATCGAACGTTACACTTATAATTATATGAATAATTAATAATTGAGCTGCCTGAGTAACTACCGTTATCTTGATAAAAATATCCTATTAAGCCACCAACATATCCATTCTGACCTTCTACTACACCCGAAATAACATTACAATTATATATTAAAGTATTATATGCACAACCTATTAAAGCTCCTGTATACCCCTTTTTGTTAGTGATGCTAGGATCAATCAATCTTACATTACGTATTGTGGCTAATCTGGTATATCCAAATAAACCAACATAATTTCTGTCCTGATTCATGTACAAGCTTTTTATAGAGTAACCATTTCCATCATACACACCTGTGAACACAAGAGAGGCACTACTATTACCTATCGGTGTAAACCCCTCTCCACTCTGTAAGCTCCCCATGACAATATCCCTATCCTGCATATACCAGGCTCCAGGCTTCTTCCGAACATCATCCAAATCCTGTTCGGTAGAAACAATATAAGGATCTGCCTGCGTTCCGCCACCACCAGAGAAATGATCCACATAAATATAGGTCTGACCCTCTATCTTTTCATAATAGGGTCTTACGCCGTCCGTCTCTTCCTTCGTCTTCACATAGGTCAGCTCAGCAACACCGTCTTCATCCGCATCACTGATTACGTATACATCCGAATAATCATCATAGGGTAAAATAATCGTTCCGCTAAGATTGGAGGCTCCATGCACATAAGCAAATTCACGTCCAAACGGAATCTGTTCGCGGGTTTCCGCATCCAATACATGCTTCACCCGATCTCTGCCTACGATGTCAATTCCCGTCGGATCGACGGTATCTAAAATAATCGTGGATGCTATTTTATTTTCGTAAAAGGAATCAGCCAATTGCTTATATTCCTGATACATCTGCTCTTCATCAGATGTTAATGTATCATTGACATCCAGCTTTTTTTCCTGCAGCTCTTCAAATTCTTCTTTAATACTTTCCCAACCATTTGGAGTGAGAGCTTCTACAGGATATGGGTATATACTGAAAACTGACTTTTTATTGATTTTATCCACTTCAATCGTATAATTACGAATTACTGAACCAGCCAATTCAATTCACCTCCGATATCGGGTTTTAATGGAGCACTGAATTCCTGTGTAACCAGGCCGTTTACCTTGACCTGTAATTTACCATTCAGTTCCGTATTGGATACTAGTCTCAATGCCATATGAACGGGTGCGTTGAATGGAATCTTACAGATCGCTTTGACATGAAATTCAACATGGTCAATCAGAAGTGCCGACTTATATCCAAAATTAAATTGGGTAATCGTACTGCTCATTACGCCTTTTTCTCCAGCCGCAGCAGGGCTATAATTGGGTAATCCAGATGCCTCCGCATCCTTATATGAAATAATGTCTCTGTAGGATTGAAACACATTACCCGTCAGGTTATAGTCTTTGTCCGGCGTTGAATATACCAGCTCCACCATCCTGCCAGCTAATTTGAAAATACCGTCACTTTCAAAGAAAAAGCTTTGACCATGCCCTACCATGCCAAAGCGAATCAATTTATCTCTTTGAATAGCATAAAAGCTGTTTTCTGCCTGAGTGACAAAATCATACTCAGAAAGGTGAGTACCATCCGTATACTCACCTAGCCAAATAAAATCCTGTGACACAGGAGAATATCCATTACATTGTGCAAACATAGATATTCTTCCTCCCATTGTATTGGATATCAGTTGTTAGACGTATTGATAGGCCACACGTGTCAGAAAATTTACATTACCTGCCGTGGCGGTAGCCGGAACGCTTGCTTGTAGTGTCACTTGTGTGTAATTGCCTTTGGAGTTCCCTACGGAGCCATCGTTGATAACGCCCAGAATTTCCTTGTTTCCCGGCGAAAAGGTTCCCTTGGAATTGACCGTATTCCCGCCAGCCTGAATGACTTTCGTCGCTGTCCCGCCAATTGACGTAAAGCTGGATTCTGCCATACTATCCACACGTACCTGAATCCATGTATTCAGGACCAGCTCACCACTATCCCCACCTGAGCTATCCTTGGTCGTAATAGTGCAATTGGTCATCGTAGAGAAGTCAGTGTTTACATTTCCCCGGTTGTTCCAAATAAGTACACCCAGGGATGGAGAAGAAGATCCTGCGTCTATCGTCCCGATCTCCCATTTTGACAATGTTGTTACGTTGTCTGTTTTAAGCCATGATACTGCTGGTGCTGGCATGTTTTTTCCTCCTTCATTTTAGAAAAGATAAAATAAAACTCTTCGCCACGTTCTTCATGGCATACTCAATATAAGCAACTAGAATCGAAAACTAACATTCTGCGGAAATAAAACCTACAAAACTCTTTAGAGGTAGACATAAATACACCCCTTAGCTGCTACGAATGAGCATACACTCATTCAATGCTTCTAAGGGGTACTACTATAACTCAGGCTGATGGATATAAAGAGTTACCTGTTTAAGAAAATAGGATTAAGCCTGCTTATTACTTATTCAGCCTTTTTATACTGAATGAACAAGACATCCGGTACATCTTCGACAACCTTCAACGTATCCGGCGTAAAGTTAAAGCCTGTAATCAATCCGCCGGCATCCTTGATATAAGTAAAGTTAATACCTGGTGTTTGGAGTTGCCCGTTGATGGCCAGACGTACCGTTTTGTCTTTAGCTTTTCCCTTTTTTAGAGTGTATTCCGTCTCGCCCCCAACTGCTTCAAATACCTCTTCTTCATCCGCAGCTTCGATCGTGCCCACTTTCACACGTAATGCTTTGAACGCAGCATCTGCCGCCTTCTCCAAATCAAGAATACGACCTTCCGCATTACCAAAAGCACCTGCTTTGAAGTAACCATTTGAAGAATCTGCATCCCGGTCATTAATTCCATTCATCAAATCCTCAGAAGATTTCAAGCGCTGCGCCAAATGGCTGAGAGCCAACTGTAAAGTCACTCCGCTATAGTTCGGATCTGTCGCAACCCCGATCAGTTGTGCGCCTGTAGCAGACGCCAATTGATCCCGAATCGCCTGATCCGCATCTTGGCGATCTTGTACCTCCTGACTAATCTGATCTTGAATAGAAACTATCAGATTCGAATTACCGTCATTGTCCAGCGTACCCGTTGAACCATATACATCCTTCATCAACTGAATCAGGTTCATATAGGCCTTGGCATCGGTGGCCCCTTCCACGAATCCGCTACCGCCTTGAATGATCGCATCCGAAGGAATGACAGACAAATTCGTGCGAATCACGAAACGATAATCAATCTTGCCCGCATTTGCATCAAATGTATAAGGCTGCTCTTTGCCCCCTTCTACACTATAAAATTTCAGAAAGTAGCTGCCTTTACTTTCTTCAAGACGACCGTATACCACGTCAGAATCGCTGTCTCCGATCGGACTGTCTGTACCGGCGGAGCGAAGCTGCACCTTCTCAGTCAGCACGACACCTTCCATTTTGTCTCCGGTCGAGACGGTTCTTGTACCGATATCGCCCGATACATCCAGTTGTGTGCTGCCGGCAACCGCTTTTTTATTAACCTGTACAAATACATCAATCTTGGTGTCTTCCAAAATTTCACGATGATTATGAAACTTGAGGTCAATGTACTTCTCTGCAATCTTGTTCGCTTCATCAAAATGTTGATTCCGCAACAGTTTGTTATTCAACTGCTCACCACGGAATCTCGCAATACCTCTTGTTTCGGCCATAACTCATCTCTCCTTGTCGGGATTTCACAAAATCCCATTTTATGTTTTGTTACGAATGCAATATAAGTTTGCTTTATGCTTTCTTATCCGATATTGTAGTCATATTTTATTATAAATAATTAATTTTTTACCTTATTTTAAACCTTATATAGTAACGACAATTTCTAGTGTCAAGCCTCTTAAGTCTTCGCCTGCCACATGAGTGTAAATACGAAAATGATCATTCTTGTGAATCATAGGATCGGAAAGAATATAGGGTAAATGACTCGTATTGCTGGATTTTTCACCTGCATGAATGGTCAGGTTACGGGTGAAAATATTAGTCCAGTTCGGCAACGTTTCATAGTCGAACTGTGAGCATTTTTCAATGGAAAACTCACTTTTACTTGTCCCGTACACTCCGCAAGAAGCATATATTTCCCTGATCTTACCTTCAAAGGGGAATCTCATTTCATATTTACAGGGACCCAGCGGAATCCGATCCAACACAAATACCATCGTTTTGACCTCTGCCCGCTCTTGAATATAATCCAGCCTGTCATCCAGACGGTGAAACTGAACATCACGCTCCGTATATTTACGGGCCGAAACAACCTCTTCCTCCAGCCTTTTGAACCTGAGATCATCAATACCGCCCCCTTGACGATACTCAGGCTTCCAGGTACGGATGTATATTTCATCATCAATCACAAGAGGAATGTGCTGTCCTGCCAAGGGATGCTCCAGCGGATAAGTACCCAAATCGAGACGAATCGTGTTTTCGTCCACTTCCTCATATCCACCCTGAACCAGCAAATGCTGCCCATTCAGATATACGTCCAGCATCTTTGTACCCAATATATAAGGATGTGTCAGACGGATGTACAAGTCTTCATGCTTGTCCAGGTAGGCCTGATCCACAATAATCTCCTGCTCGTTCCAATAGATTAGTTCATTCCCATATCTGCGCAACGTCATCTTCGTACCAGCCAAAATCCAACACCTCCTTATATATGAGTAATATCCAAAATAAAATGAAGAGGCTTGATGCCAAAGTGCTCATTTTTGCGCTCTATCTTCATCCAGAATTTCATCTTGCCGTCAGGTGGCAGAGTTCCCATAGGGAGTCGCTGCATATAATCCCCTTGCGGATGATCCGTTCCATCATCATGACTCAAGTCCGCCCATTCATAACCAAATTCCTCAAGATATTTCAGGATACCCATCGAGATCTGCTCGGCCTTCTTATTTTTCGAGGGATTATATAGCTCCATTTGCACCTGAATGGTATTGTCATACATCGTGCCCAGGTAGGTTTCCCCGCTTAAACTAAGCTCTTTATCCTTCCACAGCACACGAAGATCGGTACCATACAGATACAGATCACCACCGTACATATCCATTGCACCAAGGCTCGATAAAAGAACACCATTTTCATCATAGACCCTCAGTATGCCGCTAAAGGGCATTGTCGGAAGCTCCAAATGAACCCCTGTCCACGTGGGCTCTACCTTGGAAGAAGCAATAGCATATCCATCAGGATTGCATAAAAACACGGAATACCCCTCCGGCAAATTTCCCATCGTTATTTTGTTGCTTTTACATAACACGAGCCTGTCTAAGCCAAGCTTTTCATATTCATCACGTTGTGGATTTTTTAAGAGGACACCTATTTTTTCAGCCTCCAGATCAGCCGAGTCAAATAGCTCCCACCCCAATCCGCGATCAGCATAAAAGGTCCATCGGTTGCCCTTTTTCTCTGCCCGCCATCGGCTATACTCCCGGGTCGTCGTATCCTTACTCTCCAGAAATTCCAGCCGATGGTAGCCATCCTGCCAGATGACAATGCCCCCTTCATCACCGTATGCAATAGGAACATAGTCGGCAGTAACTTCTAACAGCAGGGTAGGCTCATCCTTTGATGCATCAAACAAAAGCATGGTTTCCGGTTCTGTGTGGGACATGATTAACTGCTGCAAACCTGTATCCAGGGTACAAGCCGTTGTCGGAGATAATTGGTAGCGGGAATGGATTTCTCCACTTTGGAACGCATCATCAAAAATCAATCCACTCCATTTCTTGTAAATCCCCATGAGATTTCTATCACCTACCTTGTCTTCTTCCAGTTCCAGATGTTCCAAGAAGCGATCTTGCCCATAATCATCCATATTTTACGTTTAGGCATGCCCGGTATCGATTGATTCGTAGCTTCGGATGGAGTCTCAATCACCGTCTTCAGGGTTTTATGCCGCTTGGCTGACTCTGGAGCTTCGATACGAACAGTAGCTGTTTTTTTCAAACGTGTACCCTCTTCTGCATCTGTAATCTGTGTTTTTATTACCTTTTTCTTTCTGCTAGCTTGTTGGTGTTCATCCTCAATATTGGTAGACATGACCTTCTTCTTGCGAGTTCCTTCAGATATAGCATGTAGGTCGGTTTCTTCTATTTTTAAAATAGGCTCTGCATTTGTATGAGCAGGCACCACTGCTTCCAACGTTTGTTCGTTGGCTTGGCCTTGTTCCAGCTCCTGAATATCCACCATTTTGCTGATATCTCCTAGCGTGGCAGTTTCAAGACCGTCTCTGACACTGGTGTAGGTCTGCTTCTCACCGTTGGAACCTTCCTCATGAACCCATATGGCTTCAAGCACATTTTCAACGTTGTTACCTTGTCCATGCACCTGCTCGATCACAGCCTCATTCGTTCTCATGATGCTGTTCTCCTGATCGATCTCATCTGTAATCGTCTCGCGAACCGATTCCATAGAGGCTGCTTGCTCTCCGTCAACGAGGACAGCATCGGAGACCTGATTATATTCCTGACTGTCAGCACAAGTGCCGTTAGTGATAACACTTGCTTGAATATCCGGATAGACAAAAGCGTGCTCCGATGAAGCAACGTCAGCTTCCCTCGTCTGTTCCAAAAGCTCGCCAGCTTTAACCTCATGCCGATCGGCTTCCAAACTCACGATGCTTACACGTTCCGATGGAACAAGCGTGGCTTCCTCCGCTTCCAGGCTCTCTATACTTATCCGCTCCGACGGAACCAGCGTGACTCTCTCCGCTTCCAAGCTCTCAATGCTTGTTCGCTCTGCTGGAACCAGTGCAACTTTTTCCGCTTCCATTTCGCCAATATACTGTGCGCCTTCCAGTAGTCCTGACTCCGTTGCATCAAAGTTTCCAGTGCTCGTGGCTGCCCTCTCCAAATGACTGTATTCACCATCCGTAAACGATTGGAGAACGCCCTGTTCCATGGAATCCGTGACACCTGTAGTGCTGGAGAAGGTTCTGCCTGTTTCCGTGTCCTGTATCATGACATTCGCACAATCCGAGCTAATAAGTGCCTTGCCCAACGCTTGGATATCGGTTTCCGTAGATATGAGTCTTTCAGCATGTTCCATCGCATGATACGTACCCTCCTTGGAAGAATAGGAGTTACCGGATTCGAAATTTGTAAGCTGTCCCTCTTCAGCGGAAGACTTACTTCCTTGTTCAGCGTTTGTTTGTAACGTTCCTTCGGTATGCTCAATATTGGCTTGATCCGAACGAATCTGGATAGCTTCCAGCGAACCACCACCCAATGATGTTTCCAAATGATGAATGACGCTATCTGTAATTAGATTAACCGAAGCCTGAGTTGTCCCTTCCTTCACAGCCTCTGCCACAATATTTTCAATGCCTGCTTCAATCAGCTCCATCGCTTGCTCACCATACATAATCCGGAGCATTCGAGCCATCTTGCTGATTTCAGGAGACTCTGCAATCATTTCTCTCAGAACATCAGCTGCAAGCAACTCTCCATGCTGCCCATCCAACTCCAAGTCATTAAAACGGGCAGAACCAAGATCGTCCAACTCTCCTTCTTGACTGACGAATACCCGCTCTCCACGCTGAGATTCGTCTAACGTCGCGTGATGCTCAAGGATACCCGAACTCAAATGTTCATTGTCGGCATCTGTGGAGGCATGAATATAAGCTGTACTGCTCTGCTCCACTGGCAGAACTTTAGAGTCGTCGTATGGAGAAGCTACTCTATACTGATCTAGACTGGTAGGATAGACTTGTTCATTTTTATAGACGGATACGCTTGTAGGCTCGATCAGGCTGTCACGGCCTGAGGAAGCGAAACCACTTGTAACCGTTTCTGTCTGCACACCTATCGTGCCGCCACCGAATTCCATACTTCCTACCATCGAGTGACCTTGAACTCCCTCCAGCGAATCGCTGTTTGAAGCCTCCTCCATTCGCTGAATTACACTTTCAATCGAGCTTGGTATAGCGGGTACGTCAACTTGCTGCAAACCCTCTGGCAGGTCACTTCCCATTCCCGCTTCGACCAGTTCCATCGCTTGTTCGCCATATATAGAGCGGATTTCTTTTGCCAGTTTGCCTTGAGATTCCGTAGCCTCTTGAAGATATATACTTTTACCTGTGGCGGACTTTTGAATCATCATGAACTTGTCTTGGTTCAACTCCGTTGCGCTCATTCGTTCATGTTCAGTACCAGTGCCAGAACGCATAGAAGCAGCAGTGCTATGCTCATCGGTGGAATCTATAAACTGACGCTGTCTGGCAGGCATCTGCCGATTCATGATAGTATCCTCGCTTTTGTCAGACTTCGCCATACGAGCTTCTACTGGGGCATCATCATCCTTTGCTCTAGCATCTGCCCCCAGTAGATCATCGGGAATAGTCCCGACTACCTGTTCAAGCTTCCCGGCTTTTGTTAAATCGTTGATTTCGTCCGAATCCAAAATCTGTTCCTTCACACTGGACTCTGATGTCTCAATCAGGGCATCCCGAATATCGGTTCGATAGCGCAACGCCTCACTTGCTGGCTGGAAGAGAGTTTCCATCGCAAGGCTTTCTGCCGCGTTTTGCTGTTCTACCACTACTTCTCGATCCTGAAATATCTGGTGAATAACCGTCTGTTGTTCAACGTTGTCTCCCTGCTTCACCGTTTCTCCGTGAATTGCAGATTCTGAAGAAGGCGATCCGTTACCCTGACGCTGCTCAGATCCAGAGCCTGCATCAAAAAGTCCCTCATAAATAGAGAAAGCCTTCCCGGATTCATAAGCATCACTTGAAGCCTCTACCTGCTGCCTCATTTCAGAAACAGCGTCTTCTTCCTGCACCGCATTAAAAGTAGAATCAGCCTGAATGGACTCCTGCCTATATCCCTGCTGTACAGAATCTGCATGTTCCATGGAATGGATCTTGCTACCGATTTTCCAACGCGTATCTGACGCTGTGGAATGTGAAGGCTGCTGCGCTTTCTGTCTGATTTCTCCTCTAAAATGCCTGTGAATATCTGATAGGTAAGATACAATGGTCGAGTGAACAGCTTCCACGGTTTGACCCTCGAATTCACCAGCAATGGCTGCCTCTCTCCAATCTCTCCCGAATAAACTTGTAGCGGAATATGGAGCTTTGGATGCATTCTTTAACGTATCCTGTCTCAGCGTTCGGTACGTACTATTCACAGGAGCAGACAGATGGTAACGCGTATCCCGCTGTGTATCCAAGATCATGTCTGTACCAAATGCCAGTTCATAGCCCTTTTTAGAAAAAAGGGCGGTGATACTGATCAGGTAAGATTTTTTACCGTCCAGCATGTCACCGCCGACCTCCTTTAACCCTGTAGGTTAACTGTTCTTAACAAGCGTTTCCTTCAGAATACCCAAGCCGATCGGAGCGAATGGACTAATAGTAGCCAACGTGAACGGGCTCACAGGTGTATCCGCCAAGGTATAACGGTAAATCTGTTTATACTCATAGGTGGCCAGAACCTCTTCATCCGCTTTCGGTCCTTTACCGTCCAGGAACGTGATTTGCTTGGTTTCCAGATCCAATGTGTAATCCGTGCCGAATTTGGCCTCGACACAATTAACTTTGATCACCAGATTGAATGGTGTACCATCATCTTTTAATGAAGGCTGATGAGATAAATGGAATACCTTATTTTTCCCGTCACCTGTGCCCAGAATTTCATGATCTGTCGTTTCTACGACCTCCAGCTCGTCGAGCTGAGAGATATTTTTCGGATGAACAGCGTAGCACTCATCCAGCTTACCGACAAAACCGTCATTTGGATGAACCACATACATAGGAGAAATATGGTATTTTCCGCTGTATACCGAAGGATTGAATCGGGACTCACCCGCATCCACCTGTTTGTCATGTGTAATGAAGGCAAGATAATGCTGTTGGTAATAAGTTCCGCCAATGGACTGTTGAAGCTGTACCGAGCTGTTACCGTTCGAGGTATTCAGTCCATAATCTACGTATGTGGCACCTAGCTTCATATCCTTTTTCCATTTCACTTCGTCCTTTTCCCGGCATCCGGAGATCAGCACGTGATTTTTCCTTGGCGATTTGCCAAGCGTGGTCATTTTGCCAATGTAAAGTGGTGCAAAGTATGTGTTTTCAGGACCCGAGGTAGGATCGGGACGCAGAAACATAACAATACGGTCTTTGTTGAAGTTCCCCCAATAATAGATGCTGGAATCACGCTGCCAGCCGCGAGTATAATTATCCAGTGAAGTAAAGGACAACGCTGTAGGCAACGAAGGATAAATATAGTATATGCAGGAGTACACAGCGTCCATTAAGCTTGCTCCGGAATCCGGGTCAAAATTCCGGGTAGTTACATCCCCGAAATTAATCATGTCTGTTCCTGTACCCGCCAAAACCCTGATATAAGAAGCGTGAAGCTCACTACCGGCGTCCGGCGCCTTAACCGTGGTTGGGATTTTAATCGTATTGGTATCGTAGTCAACCGTAAAATCGGCAGGAGAAACCTCTACCTGATTAATATATAACCGGACGCTTCCTGCCTTGATGGTCGTGTCAGCAGGTATTTTAAATTCTCGACGAGTTCCATCTCCGTCAGGAAGAAGGGATTCAGGATCGCCTACCCTTACTCCGTTATTTACAGCTTCCACAATTTTTTCCGAGCGTACATCATCGAAGGTAAAGAAAAATAAACGTTTGGGTAGACTTGGAGCATTAGCAGCAGGTGCATAGGATACGGTAAATTGATCGCTTGCTAGTGCAGCTTTATTCAGCTTAAACACGCCACTGTAGGGCTCAAAGGTATATTCTGTCTTCTGAACGAATACGCCATTCTTATATAACATCTCCGAGTCCGCCTCTACAGGCCGTACGACAACCTGCAATTGCGTGTCACTACCTTGTACCCGTTGTGCTTCTCCAAGCATGGAGTTCTGTGAGATGAAGTCCATCTCTCCGGGCTGTTTGACCGTTCCACCGTAACCAAAAGCCATGCCGAAATTACGTATCTGACCGTCACTGCCTGTGGATCTGAACAATCGGACGTCAGCGAATTTGGTCGCTGTATTTCTAGGGTTCCCGGTTACTGCCCGGTATTTAATAAACGTGTTCCAGCCATGAGCATTGAATTGTTTCTCCAATTCCTGCGGAAACAGTTGAAAAGTAGCATCTCCATCAAACCACGACACAATCAATCACCTCTAATATTAGATTAGCCAAGCTACACTACAGGGTAGTTGGTTTTATTTCATTTCCTTCATCATCTACTGTGTTCACATACAAGCCAATGCCCGCAGATCTGAATTGAGTACCTGGTTTTTTGGTCAATGGGGAAATTCCCTCTATCAGGAAGTAACGGTATACATCAAATTCATCTGGACAGTGAGCCCGCTTGACTCTTAATTTGTTGGCATTAAACGAAAAGGCAGCCAAAGAGATCGTATCTTTTAATGTACCGCGCACACCCTCCTCGGGGTGAATAACGTATACTTTGGAAGTATGCACCTTCCCACTGTAACGAGAAGGATTGAAAGTGTATTTATACAAAGGATTTTCAGCATTATTCCAGGCGCGCGGGTAATCTTTCTTGCCGTCAACAGAAGTTCTGGCTGGCGGCATGAGATTGGGTGGTGAATTCCAGGAAAGATAATGGGCTTGATATCTTGCACCCAGCTTGGCCCGATTAACCATGATATTATCCATACCATTAGCCGGAAAGTTAGGATATGATTTTAATAAAGGCATAATATGGGGTTGTCTGGTGGTGGTATCGTCAAAGTCATACGTAGCGACTCCATTCACCGTATCTCTGATCGGAACCGTTCCTGCGAATAAGGCATAGACGTTATCGCCTTCCTCAACCGGGTCCAGCTTGCCAAAGTAGAGCGGAATGATCGGAACCAGATTGTTTTCTGGAGCCGGTACATTATCACACTGAATAGTGAAAAAGAAATTCGTGTCTGAAAGAGTCCCTTTCACGGAAATTTCAGAATCACTCCACCAGTTTGTGTTTTGGACAGGGTAGTTAAAAGAGTTGTTGTAGTAAGACTCCATCAACTTGTAGCGCAGACCTGCTTGCATGATCGGTGACTGCATACGTGCTCCTTCTGCTTTAGTCACCGTAAACATAGGACCGCTAACCGTTGTTTTCCAGGCAGATTCCTCTACTTCGATATCTAGCGCTGCTCGAAGCTGTCCTGCTTCAGAATTATCATTCCAGGCCAGTACAACATCTGCACCGTCCGGTTTCAATCCTTTCAAATCCTCCAGCATGTACACATATAAAGTATGGGACAGCCGGTATTTGCGGAATTCATTCGTTGCCCATTCCCCAAACTGCTTGTAGGAATCTTTATCCGGACGCTTCACATAATCAACTAATCGAGGGTACCATGTTCCGGCGATGGCGATACCAAAGCTTTGATTATCCTTATTGGAATATATAAAATGCTCGGCAACTGTAATCCGGAAATTTTGATAATTCCTCACTGCATCTGAGGGATGGGTAATATTGGCGTCGAAAATGACCCTTTTATAATTGGCTGCGACTTTCCAGCCTGCGGTAGCCAGCAACTCTCCCAAACGGGGCTGTAAGTCCGCTTCCGTTACTTTTGGAGTAAATGCTGCTGCTGTCGTATCAATGAATGACATTTGTTTCTCCCCTTTCTTTGAATTACGATTGTGTTCTTTGCTACTTCACTACGGTAATGTCCGCTGTCGCCGTTCCTGTCTGTCCCAGCTCATTCGTTAAGGTAAAGGTTACGGTATACTTCCCCTCTTTATGAAAAGTAAAGCGTGCGTTATTCACCGTATGGCCTTCTGGATTCGCACCCCCTGAAGCAAACCAGTTGGAGATCAATACCGGAGAATGCTTGTTATAGGAAGACATCAATTCCACTCCCTCCCCAGCATGGACAGAAATATGGGACGTAGTCAGGGATACAACGAGCGGAGGCGGCGAAATAGGTAACCGTTTTTCTGGCCTTCGAAGATTTCCAGCCTTCAGAATACCGATACCCGCTGGTCGATAAGGTGTCGCTGCCCGCTTGGTCAATGGTGATATGCCCTCTGTCAGATAATAAGAATACGTCTGATGCTTAGGACCCTCTCCATCGGTGCAGTGTTCATCAACGGCCTCCAACTCATCCCCGTTCATTATAGTTAGGGGCGACAGTAAAATAACATTTCGTAGTGTTCCGTGCGTACCATCTTCCGGATGTATTAATAAAGCTCTTGAAGAATGTACCTGCTCCGTGTAGCGGGATGGATTGAACTGATAATGATAGGCATTGCTCATATCGCTGTTGTTCCAGGCTCGGACGTGCTTGGCTCCAGTCGTGTCCTCCCGCAAGGGAGGCATACTGTTTGACGGAACAGTCCAGGCAAAATAGTACGATTGATAACGCGCACCATACTTTGTTCTCTTGACCATGACAGAATCAATACCGTTACTCGGATGAACAGGATATTCTTTTAACATCGGCATAAGCGTATCCTGATGACGTTTTGGATCTGCATCATCATAGTCAAACCGGGCCGATTGACTGAGCGCACTCTCTAAACTTACGCCGTCTTTTGCAAATGCAGTTCCTGCGAATAGAGCGGCTGTTGCCCCCGCGTTTTCTGTATAGATTTGAAGATCCACCCAGACTCTTGCGGAAACAGGACTAAAGCCATCAACTCCGGAAGAAGAGAACACTTCCAAGTCAAATGAATTTTTACCATCAACCCCGTAAACAGAGAACTCTCCAAGGTACTCTGCCTGATCTCTGGAATGAACGGGTTCACGGGCTTCCGTGGTTCGTAGCTTTACAAGCTCCTGACCTGCAACACGTAGAGAAATATAGTTTGATTCCGCAGCCACATCTCCCGATAACCACACTTTCATCGTCGATCCGGTATTAACCATAGGACTATCCGAGGAAAAGGTTGCTTTGCGAGATTCCTCACCGCCATTCAGTTCAAAAACGCAACTCACGTTCATTATCGAATTCCCATTGCTCTCCACATCAAAATCGCCCATATAGATCGGGATTGAAGGTACTGCATTATGCTCCCAGGCAGGTGCTGTATCTGCCAGCAAAACCAGCATGACAGTCTTTGCATCCACGTAACCTCTAAGCTGGACCTTGCTGTCCTGCCACCAGTTCGTGAATTTCACATTCATGGAGGCTACCTGTTCATAGCGATCCAATTGCGGAATCCGCGTCCGCGAAGCAACGTAAGGAGATTGGTAGAATTGAGGGAATTGATGCGTGA
The DNA here is from genome assembly GCF_014858585.1 of Paenibacillus sp. 23TSA30-6. NCBI lineage: Bacteria > Bacillati > Bacillota > Bacilli > Caryophanales > Paenibacillaceae > Paenibacillus > Paenibacillus sp. 23TSA30-6. The sequence goes on from NZ_SLTL01000009.1 coordinate 171,804, forward strand.
TCATCAATTGAAGCGCTTGGGTCTCATCGTGCAGCCCCCACATAGAGGATTGAATCTCTACATCCAAAGCGAGTCTTTTAAAATCAGCAGGTTGTTCCCAGCCTACAATCATTCTGCTCGTATTCACGAACTTTTCCAATTGATAAAAATACATCGTATGACGCTCAAACAGGTTGCCCTCTTCGATCTTCTGAACAGCCCAAGAGAAAATCCCGTCAGATTGTGGCTCAAGCTGCGTTCCCCAGCCGGCATGGTTCCTGAGAACAGCAAACGGGATTTTTGAACCTGTATTGTGCAGCTTTTCCTTCACACTACCCAGCATGGCCATGCCAAAAAGGTGTCCCGATACATTCCGCAAAATATAGTGCTTGGCTACAACAAATTCAAATTCCTCCGAGCCGTTCAGATCACTGTAATAAACAGCCGCCTCTCCTGAAACCCCCGACGCGAAGCTAATACGTTGTCCGCCATCCTTTTTCTCTTCTGCTGAATAAGAGGAAGATGGCATAAGCTCGCCATCCAAATACACAAAGTAGTCACCCTTATGCGCAAGCTTGGGAATATCTACATAGGAATTGACGAGTGGAAGAGAGAAGCGCTGAATCGTGGGTTTGGACAGTCGGCTCGAATAGACGACCTTATGAAATTCATCCACAATATCCCATCCGTTTTGAGAGCACAGGGTAACGATTTGGCTTAATAGCTGATCTTCGTTAACGAGCATTTCCAGCCAAGGACTATCCTCTGGCATTATGTTTCACCTCCTTTCTATTGGAGCATTTGATAGTTCACCCATATATCCTTGTTCCTGCCGCCTTCATTAAAAAACTCAAAACGAAATTCCGTCCCTGTCGGACAAGGAATAACGGCTGTAAAATACATCCCTTCAGGCAGATCCTTCGTGAAGATACGTTGGCATACCAGCTTATCCCCTACATACAGATTCCAATAATCACTGGACTCATAAAAGGACGCTCCCACAGCTACCGCAAGCAGCTCACAATCATGGCTGACTTGCATTGTGCTTTCTACCTTGCCAATTCCTCTGGATTCTATCCGATTGCCCACAATGTACGGTTGGGTCTTCGTTGGCATAAAAGGCGGGTCCAAACGCCCTCCTACCATATAGCTTGCAAAATTAGCACCACTGGACAACGACTACACCGCCCTTACATAATCAAGAGTCAGATTTTTGAACAAACCATTTTCACGAATAATGCTTCCCCGTATAGCGTTTAACGATGGAATATCAGCCTCTTCTTCCATTTCTGCATTCAGGGTTGTGGAGGCTTCAAATTCAATGAAAAATCCGGTCACCTGCAACAGATCGTCCCGATACAGCGTTAGCCGTTCCAGCAAGCCATTATCATAGGTGTATAGCACTGACGTTACCAATGCAGGATATTGAAGCATTTCACGGGCTACATCGATGGTAATGACATTGGGCTCCTCCTCAGCCTTTTTTTCCAACAAGTCGTCCGTCTGACCCGCATGTATCCTTTCCTTACGTACTTCACGTCGAATCAGATCAATAATCGGAAATACCTCGTTGGAGTTCGTAAAATTCTGGTTCTCCAAAGTTTACACCTCACCTTCCCCTTCAATATAAGAAAAAGGAAACGACAATTAACGCAGGCTGCGTAATGCCATTTCCTTGGATTGTATTATGGATTATAGCGTCAAAATCAGGATGTTGCAGGAAGAGCGGACCAGGTTAGCTCCAAATAGTTAATCATGCCGTATTCATTACCGACCAGCCTGTTGCCCTTGATCAGATAATATCCCGCATTACAGGTATGGTTGTCATACACATAACATCCATCCAAAAGCTCTATGAGCGGGTTGCCGCGAATGACAATGTTTTTGGTACGGGCTTGTCTTTTCATATCAAAAAATACTTTATTCGCTATCTGCTGCTTAAGATCACGCATGGATGCACCATCCTGCTCTTCAATCCACGGTAGCTGTAATCCGGCGGTTCTCATATTCCCTTTGGTGGCGACCATCAGGCTTTTATCCAGAAAATGTTCCGTTAACCCCTCAGAACCAGAAATCATCAGATGGTTGCGAACACGCGAGTAGTCGGTAGAAGACGTCATTTCAAGCAAATGATCATCTGTAAATTCCCACTTGGAACGCGCTATCTGATCCCAATCCGGAGTATCCAGAAAATTCATTCGTTTCAATCTAAACGTTCCGTAACGATCGCATCTGACATCATAGGGCAAATCCTGTATGAGCGATTGTATAGCATCTGATGCCCTTGTTCCCGCCTTGAAGGAAACCGTTGCTACGAAAGGATTTTCCCAGCCTTCTGCTGTTTTCATACGATCTTGATCTTGGGGAATCGTCTGAAGCTCTCCTGACTTGGGATCAAATCTCATGTAGGAGTGATTGCCCTTCTTCACATCACCATACACCGTTTCGTCTATATCCAAATCGGGATATAGGCAATCTTCACTGTGCGCACGCCATGAATCAAGACCGGCTGCAACCACAATATCCTTTACGATACTGGATTTCATCCAGGCAAAGGCGCCGCCGTCCCCAGCATACGCTTCCTCTGGAGGGTAGATCATATGCTTATAAAATATAAATTCTTCCAGCATGTCATAACGGTCTACACAGTGAAACGTAAGCGTTCTTCTTTCGGCATCCTCCTCAATTTCACCCTTGATCATGCCTGTAAATACACGTACCAGCTCATCGCCGTAGCCTGCATAAATACGGATGGGAGTCCCTTCACTAATCAGGTGACGTCGCTCTCCCTCCTCCCAATAGGTAAATTCGTTAGGCGGCTGCTTCCTTCCATCCGGACATGCAGGGTACCTTTCCACGGATGGGGAGTAAATCCCTTTGGCATTATTTAAAGTTACGGTGGCTGAGGTAGAAGACATGTCCATGTGAGAATGAACCTCCCAGTTCATTACATCCCGTTCCAGTGAAGCGGTATCCTCATACTGAAACCCGCCAACGTCATACCATTTCTCCTTATACGTATCTGCGATATGGGTGGCAAACTGCTCAATTGAGTAATCATGAAAAGCATATTTAACCTCTGCAATATACAGACCACCGCTGGATACAGAAAATCGAAGTCTGTTCGTCGTATCATCTTCAGATACGCCGCGTACCCGGGTATTTTCCCATTGTTCGATACCGCCTGGCAGTATGCTTTTTATATATACATCCATATCCGTTTCGTTATGGCAGGTTACAACATAGTCGGTGTACTCGCTCACATGGTTATGGCTATAAGAGCCGACATTCGTAGAAATCCCCTGATCTGTAACCTTGACCACAAAGGCTTTGGAGCCGTTAGACATCATGATTTTCCCTTGTGTTCCCTGATCGGCCTTAATTCGGAACTGCATCGTAAATGGAAATTTGTTTATCTTCCCTGTCCGTTCAATACCAGCCTCTTCCCGTGCTGTGGATATCTTCTGCTGATCCCCCAGATCCGTCACCACTACCTGCTGATCGGGAGTCCAATCATTCGTTGTTCTCATGGAATCTTCGAACGTCCAGACTGTTTTGGCTGAGACGGATTCCACATCAAATTCTCTGGCTTTCAGAAAAGTAAGTCCAAAATTACCTCTCGACGCCTTGGATGGATTTGACATGGAAAATTCGATCTTATGGTGTCCACCAGGCACCGGAATAGAGGGAGGATAAGCGAGTCCGTTTTTGGCATTTACCCCTTCAATGGTCGCAACTACCTGGTCGTCCACCTTCACCTCTACTCTGTCCTCGATATCCATATCCGACACATAGGCCCAGCTTAAACAACCCGGCTTGAACCAGTCATGCACAAACGTGAATTTCTTCACCTGACCTGCCCCGTCTGTTCGTTGAAAACCTAAAACATTACGGACCTGATTAGGCGTTTCATTGGTGAAAAATTGTGTGACACCCACGATATCCACATATTTCAAAGGGTCCAGACTTGTTTTTTGGGCCGTAAAATCCTTGCTGTATGACACCTTCTCCGTGGCACGGTTGATCTGGTAGGATGGAATGGATTGAACTACTTCTGAGTTTGCACTGCGAGTTCTTCCGTCCCCCCACTGCTTGATTTTCACAATGACAGGTTTTCGGCCAAATTCGAGGCATTGCTCCGCATTTTCCATTAAAATCTCAATACGCTTGCCCTTCGTAGAGCCAGCCGTATCATCAGCCACATATTCGCCCCAATTGTTCCCGTCTACCAACAGTTCAACCTTACTTCCCAACGGAATGACAGAGGGATCGACAGCGATAATTTTGTAATCCTTCCACTGCCGTACATCTGTTCCGCCTCTTGTAATGCCTTCAGAGTTTGCAGCATTTACATAATAAGCCCACGCTTCCATACTATATTCCGTGTAGGAGTCGACAGCGCTAGCTTCCAACGATGGAGCGAATGTGCTTTTATTCTGAACAGCGGTATCCAGTGTTCGAATGGGCAATTGTATGGATTTTTCCCCGCGCAGGAAAGCTTCGGGATTCAAATCCTCGCCATCCTTGCGAACCTCAAAATGAAGATGTGCTCCATCCCCATCTCCACTACTATTCTTGTGACCCGAGTTCCATCCTATAGCAATAGGATCTCCAGCCTTCACATGATCTCCAACCTTGACCATCATCGCATTGGGTTTCAAATGAGCATACCGGGTCGTCCAGCCGTTGCCGTGATGGATATATACAGCGTGACCGTAACCCTTTACAGCACCAGCCGCAGTAATTCTCCCATCCCCTACGGCATGAATGGTATCCCCCTTGTCACAATCCAGGTCCACTCCCTTGTGAAGAGGACGCTTGGGATTCACTGAACGGTGACGGCTGGTAATCAGCATGCCCTGAATATGATTCGAATCGGTAACATGCCCACGCATTTTCGAACTAGAAAGAATAGGCATGGACATGGGCAAATTGGAGAGGCGGGCTATCTCGCTAGCCTTTGTTTCTTTCTTTTCACTTGTTAGTTGTGTCACACCATCAATGGACAAAAAATCTTTAACGACCATATCTTTTACATATTGAACGACGTCTTGGTTTGGCCGCAAACTGCGGACATAGGACATTTTGTCCAGCTCTATAATTACGCGTGGCTGATGACCCCGAGCCTGTCCGTGCTTATTCATGGATTCAAAATTCATTTTTCATCACCTATCTGAATTTTTCTAGGGCCCATTCTATGAATCGGTTTAAAAATACGACAGCTTCCGCACGTGTAATACATTTTTCCGGCTCCAGCATATTGTTTTCATAGAGCGGAAATACGTAGCTTCCGTCCAGAAACTGCTCGCTCACCAAGTCCATAACAGCTTGCTCATACCATTGGCCTGAGAAAGAGCTTCGGTCCAGCAGGGTTCTCGGTGGATACGTATTGCTCTCCAATCCACGGTCGGTATATCTGTTATAGATATCCACCCGCATCTGTTGAAGAAGAACAAGAAACTGTGCTCTTTTCATACGAACATTCGGAAAGAAACGGTCATGATAACGAGCGTGCGCAGTGCTTACAACGACCGTCTCCTGTTTAAATTGCACACTCCCTGCTTCACGATAGTTATATCCGACAGTCGCGGGAAATCCGTTATAGTTGAAGGGGAGATACACAATTCCTTGATGAATCACAAATGCATCCTGTCTGAAGCCGAATGCTTTCTTAATCACTTCCTTTGGATCTTCTTCCAATTGGATTTTCACAGGCAACCGCTTGAGCTTGGTTCCCAGAACCGTGACCGTCTCCGGCTGATATTTCGTTTGGCTCTGATCATCAGCCGCCATGGACAAGGTCGCAGAAGGCAGGGTAATCAGACTTTCGTCCGTATCCATATAAGGTTTTTGAACACAGCCATCCCCCTGATAAGCGGGTCTGCCATAAGCGATACATACCACCTCAAGTCCGCCGGATAAAGGATGGGGCATCGTTATTTTTTCGTTTTCCATTCTTTCAGGCTGTACCTGAACTCCAGCGACGAAAATAAAAACTGGATTTTCAATATGCATCTGATAGCCGGGAATGGCAAATTCCTGCTGACCATCAAACGTTACAAAGCGCTTGACAATGCGTTCATGTCCTTGTTCAAAAGTGTTGTAGGGCATCCCCTCGATAAAGCTGTGCTCGTTGCGGCCATCCAGACCTAAACGTGCCATATCTAACATATCTCTATAAAACCAATCCAGTGGATCTACATCAATCCAACGTTTCATCTCAATACCCCCTTAGAATCCGGTCCACATACCTGTAGGACCTCATCAAAAAGGTGATTCCCTCTGCCCGGGTACAGCTCTCGTCCGGTCTGAAATAAGGGCTGACCTCGCCTTCATCCGCTGTGACGGGCACCATACCACGCTGCTCCATTTCCTCAATATAGCTGGATGCCCAATGGCCCTTGAGGTCCATGAATTGACTTTTGCAGCGGTATTCATCACCTTGCTTGCGAATAAGCGACATTTGGACTTGGATGATATATTTAGTCTCTATCTCTGCCGTTTGAATATCTGGTTTACCTGTGACAACCCCCGTATAAATCGTGCCTTTTTCATCATAATATTTGTGCGCTGAGCCTATAAAGGATAGCCAGTCCGCGTATTCCTTTTTACTGTAAAATAGCAGCGTTAGGCTAGCTGTATAATGTGAGGTTCCACGATTGACCAAGCCTGCTGAGTAGGAAAACGTTTCATTAACATAGGATTTCAGATTCGGAGCCGGTGGCTTGTACTCGCTGATTAGCTTGGCTTTAACCTCGACAAAGCGAATTCCATTATCATAAAATAATTGCTTTTTGTAGATCGTATCTTCTGATTTATTGGGACTTTGCTGAGTCAAAATGTATACCTCCTGTCGTTAAAAAGATGTTTGCTCCGGTACGATGGAGTATGGATTAATATGACGTACTGCTACGATAAGCAGTGGTCGGATTCATAAGAAGCTGATCCCGTAAGCTTCCGGCTCTGCCATTTTGAAGACCTCTTCCCAGTCCGTTCCCGATCGCTTCCAGTTGGGTCGGACTTACGTTATTCGTGACCTTAGGCAATGTCATATGGACGATGACGTCACCGGAGTTGATCGTGTACGATGGGCGCATGTTTGCACGTGTCAGATATTCATTTCTGGTTAGCTCCGTTACGCCTTCTGGCATATGAAATGTACGTTGAAAACTGAGTACACTTTGCAAGTCCTGAGCTTGGTGCTTACGCATACCGATATACTCTATAGAGCCTGTTCGCACATCTGCTATTTCAACATTTAGCGTCTTCCTGCTTTGATCCCTATCACTCTGTACCTTGCTCACGTATTCATTCATGGGGAGGGTCAACGGCTTCGTTTTACCATTCATATCATCTTGCATACTCTGACTCGGATCTGTTGGTGGCTGATCTGGTTTTTGCTGGTTTACTTCTGGCCTTATCCTACAATCTAATAAGGTACTTAACGTGCGCTTGTGTTCCTCCAAACGCCCGAAGCGTAAAACTAGCCCCTGCTTCTCTTCATTAGAAGAATGCTTTAGTGTCTGAATAAATGCCTGTAGCTCCACAAGCACATCAGTCTCTATATTGCCCATACATTCACCGCCTTTTATAAAATGAAACTCCCGCTCCTCCATACGGAGCAGAGCAGGAGTGTCTCTCAACCAAGCATATTAGCCAAAAATGCCATATCTTCTTCGTCCGCTATTTTATAGTCGCCCATATAAGAGCCGTCTTCTCTGACTTGTTTACGGCCTGTACGGCGGATATCCGGACGATCCGTTCCACCAGTCCCGCTCCATAATCCACCGGCAGACATAGAAGAAACTTTAATGGTAAATTCGATATGGTCATGACACTGCTCCAGATAGTAGCCCAACTGAGGGAGCGTAAGGTCCCAAACCTGATGCTTATCCAGGTGACAATAATGGGCCAGCTTAAAAAAGAGATTCGCCCAGTCAATAGGAGCTTGCCGGTCATACTCCAACTCCTCATCCTCAGTGGCTACATGGACTTTTTTATTCCATTCAGACCGATCATGGCATCCATAATTTGCTTGGCCGTTTCAAGGTCAACATACTCTTCCAGATACTCAGGAGTCATCCAGCTATAGTAAGGCTTGAAGCCCATCATCAGCACATCCAACAGCTCATGATAACGATCTGTACCTTCCGGATCATCTGGAATCAGATTTGCAATAATAATGCCGGAATCAATAGCATTCAGCTTTGTAATCAGTTTACGCGCATCCTTTAACCCAAGCGGGGGCAAATAATACGTTTTACCGTCACGTAAACGTACCTTTTCATCTTCTTCAAAGAATGCTTTTTCTTTGATCTGCGCTTCCTCTTCTGTCAAAACCTTCTTTGCACTTTCTACCACCGCATCTGACTTGGAAGGCTCATTCTTGGATGGAACGGTGAACTCTCTTTCATTCATTTCGAAAACACATCCTTACATATCAGTTGTTAGCAGATGTTGTTGCAATCTCATAACGCTTGATCGTGCCGAGCTTGTTATCAAAGCGTTCCGGGTCAATGACCGTCAAGGTTACACTATGCGTAGACGCCTGCTGGCGCTGAGCATCAATCGTGAAATTGGATTTCACACGACATTGATACAATTCCGTTTGGTATCCTTGCACAGAACCGTCCTTTTGCTCAAAACGGCCATCATGAACCAGGTGAACCGTCAACGGTAAATCCCTGCTCGAAATATCCAGAACATCCACCACTTCATTGCGTTTATAGTTTACATAAATGGCTACATCCTTTAACGCCGCATTGAAAGTCAGCTTTCCCCCTTCAACAAGGTATTGCTCCTCGGTAGGGGTTCCGGTGAGCGAGCGTTTGAGAAGCTTGTTTCCATTTAGCGTACGCACTGAAATTTCAGGCGTGGTATGCAGCGAGGTACCAAAGACAAGCTCTGCCTCACACTTCCCGTTCACTTCCTGAATAACGTGCTTCTCTTCCAGCTCCCACACAAATCCATCATCATCCTGCTGAATTCCACTCAAAGCGACAGGATAGACAATCACTACTTTTTTCCCAGCCAACGATGCATCGAATACTGCCTTATTACCTGTCACGGTAACTTCCGTGGTTACATCTGTGCCTGTAATCACATCCTCGTAGGCCTTCATAGCAGGGCTTGTCGCTGCGTCTTCTGTGAGCAGCACCCGGTATGGTGATTCCCCCGGAACCATCACAGTTTCCGTTGTCAATCGGTAAGACGCTCCGCTAACACCTTCACGAAGCTTGGAACCGAGAACGAGACGGACCAGATTTAAGTCAAATTTGGCATCTTGAGCTGTAATATCAATCGTTTTTTTACGAAGCAATGCATCCAAGGGCACACTGGAATCTCCACCCTCGATATCCTGCATATCCAGTTGGATGTCCAAAAGCATGTTGTTCAGTGTTCCAATCGTGATGAGTTCATCACTATTCGGAATTTTAGCCATAAACTTGCCCGCACCTTTAATCAACATTTTTTTGTTTTTCGTCATTCCCATCTTCAAAAACCTCCAGTTTATTATTCCATTCTAATGGTATCCCGATTGGAATGGAGTATTTATATGTGTTCTCAAGGCCCGCGTCATGATCTGAACCCGTGACAACTTGACCCTTGAACAAACCACCTTCCTGACGATATCAATATAAGTGAAGCATTGGATGTTTTAACTGTAGCGACGTACTTGATCTCTTCATCGTCCTCGTTTCTTCATACAGGGTCTACACCCCTCAATGGACGACCTCGGAATATGCTGCTGCCGATTAGATTGTTCAACCTCATGAGGATAAACAAGTTTACCGAACTGATCCATTATTTTACCTGTAAGCTCGCCGATACAATGCAGGCATAGCAAGGGTTCTCCTGCCATTTTCTCTGCCATAAAATTTTCTCTAGCCCTTTGTGTCACATAACGAAATTTACACCGGATACATGGGGTAAACTGCATCATTCCTGTAGCCTCCTTCATAGTACAAGGTTTGGGTTTTTCCTTACATAGTCTCCAATCTTACAATTCATCTGACGATCTCTATACTTCAATATAAGTAACTGTAAGCTTCATTGAACGATTTCATTGGTTATACAAAAAAAGGAGGAGCAACCCCAAGCCAAATTACGGCTTGAGCGTCTGCCCCTCCTCTTCTGCAAAGCGGAAGTTGCGTGCGATGTACAATATCGGTGTACCCGCCGCGGTTAGTACAAATTTTAAGATATAGGTGGTGAACAGTAGCTCCAGCCATATTCCCCATTCATAGCCGTAAAAGGCGATGCTGCAAAAAATGAGCGTATCCATAAACGAGCTAATCATCGTACTGCCATTGCCGCGAATCCAGAGCTGGTGACGTTCCGGGAAAAACTTGCGAATCCACGAGTATAGACGAACGTCCAGCAATTGGCTAACCGCATAGGCCATCAGGCTGGCAAGCGCAAGTCTGGGTAATAGTCCGAATAATTGCTGCATCGGCGCCTGGGCAAAATCGGTTGCATTAGGCTGAAACACCAGCGCCATCTGCATCGTTAGCGTCGTCATAATTAAGGTGAAAAAACCGAACCACACAGCTTTACGCGCCTCTTTAGGCCCATATTTCTCATTCAGCAAATCGCTGGCCATGTACATAGAGACATACATTGTATTTCCCAATGTCGTCGTAATACCGAGCAGATCGATGGTTTTGGTTACCTGAATATTGGCAAGCACGGTAGCCACACCAATCCAGGCGTACAACCCTTTTTTACCGAATAAACGATAACATAACAAAAAGAACATAAAATTGACGAGGACAAAAGCTGCCCCCCATAGCAAATTAAACATGAAAGCCTCCTAGTTTTGATAGCGCGGGATGGTTGCGAACCGCGGTTCTTCCGAAGCAAGCCAGAAAAACATTATTTTAATGTATCACAGATTACGATTCGTGAACAGTAATAACTTAAATCAATAAAACAACACAAAGAGCCGACCTTATGGCCGACTCTGAGTATTAATATGCACGCAGATACTTCTCCCTCTAAAACCAGCCCCTAGACTACATGGAGAGTTTCTATCATCCCAATCAGGAGCGTGTCGCCGCATCCAAATCCATGCCGTGGTCGTTGAACATGTCCTGATCATTCTCCTTGAGCACCTTGCCTGAAATGAGTCCTGCTGTAATGGAATCATTGACATTCAGCGCTGTGCGTCCCATATCAATCAGCGGCTCAACCGAAATGAGCAATCCTGCCAAAGCTACGGGCAAGTTCATGGTCGACAGCACGATCAGAGAAGCGAAGGTAGCACCGCCACCTACACCTGCTACGCCGAAGGAGCTGACCGTAACGACCAGAATAAGCGTGAGGATAAAATCCCAGCTCGTCGGATCTATGCCCACGGTTGGCGCAATCATGACCGCCAGCATGGCCGGATAAATGCCTGCACAGCCGTTTTGTCCAATGGTCGCTCCCAAGGTGGCAGACAAATTCGCGATACCGTCCGACACACCAAGCTTTTTCGTTTGCGTTTCAACATTCAACGGAATCGTTGCAGCACTGGAACGGGATGTAAAGGCAAAAACCAGCGTAGGCAATACTTTTTTCACATACGTTACCGGGTTATAGCCGAACAGAGCCAGCAAAATAAGATGAATGACGAACATGACCAACAAAGCCACATAAGAAGCGAGCACAAACTTGATCAGCTTCAAGATTTCATCCGGATTCGTCGTGGCTACAACTTTAGTAATCAGCGCCAAAATGCCGTAAGGCGTCAACCTCAGTACCAGCGTCACAATCCGCATCACTACAGCGTACACAGCATCAATTACCTTACGGAAGGTTTGCGCCTGCTCTGGCTTTTTACGATCCAGTCCAAGCACGGCCACCCCGATAAAAGCCGAGAAAATCACTACTGCCAGCGTCGAAGTACGACGAGCTCCCGTCATATCCTCAAAAGGATTGGATGGAATAAATTCCAGCACCTGCTGTGGAATCGTCATATCCTGAACTGTTCCAAGACGCTCCTCCATCTTCAAGCCCTGTGCTTGTTCTTTTTCCCCACTTTGAATCTCAATCGCTTTAAGATCGAACGACAAGCTGGTCATAATACTAACCGAAGCGGCAATAGCGGTTGTAATCAGCAGTACAGCAATGATGGACACACTTATTTTGCCAAGATTCTGTCGTCCCTTCAAATTCATAATGGCTGAAATAATCGACACCATGATGAGCGGAATAACTACCATTTGCAGCAAACGAACATAACCATTACCTGCCAGGTTGAACCAGTCAACCGATTTCGTAATGACCTCCGAGCCCGAGCCATAGGCGTACTGGAGAATAGCCCCGTAGATTAGACCGAAGCCCAGTCCGGCAAACACCCTTTTCGTAAAAGAAATATGCTTCTTCTGCATCCAGACTAACACGCCGAGCAGCAAAAGCAGCACTACTACGTTCAAAATGATAAAGAAGGTATCCATATATCATTTCCTCCAAACTTGTTATATTTTATAAAGTGACCCTTCAATCCGTTGATTACTATATCACAATGCCAACTATTTTTGTAGGTTTTGTTTTAATAAATGGGTTGAAGCCAGTATAGCTTTGGGGAATTACATTGAAAACGCAAAAAGGCAAGTCTTCCTGTTTCGAAGACTTGCCTTTTGTTAATCCAACGATTGATGTTAGATTATACGTAAATTCTTTTGTTGTCGTTAGACGATTACTGTATAAAAAAGCTCCTGTTCCTTAACCACTTTATGCTCATTTCCAGCAGGCTCCAGCTCACTAAACTGAGCTACGTTCGTAACAATAACAGGTGTAATTGTTTCGTAACCAGCCTTGCGAATTTCCGCCAGATCAAACTCCAGCATGAGATCGCCTACCTTCACTCGATCCCCTGCTTTCACATGAGGAGTAAAATGAAGGCCTTTCAGCTTAACCGTATCCATCCCAACGTGTATGAGCATTTCAAGCCCGGAATCACTCACCAAACCTACGGCATGTCCACTTTTGGCAATGGAGAATACGGTACCTTCAACTGGAGAAACAACGCGACCTTCAGATGGCTCAATAGCCCATCCTCTACCCATGATTTCCTGAGAAAAAGCAGGGTCATTGACTTCACTGAGCGGCTTAACCTCACCCATAATCGGGCTGTATACCGGGATTTTCTCACCTTTTGGCAGTGAGGCCACAGGAGATGGTGCTACTTCCTCAGTAGAGATGTCTCCAGCAGCACCTGTTGATGAAGCTTCTTCTTCCTTCACATCTTCAAAACCGATCAAATAGGTTGCCACTGTAGCAGCCGCAAATGCGATAATGATACCAAGAATTGCGTACAAGAAAGTTGGTCCGATAAACATTGCCAAGCCAGGCAAGCCAGCCAGTCCACCCATAACATAAGCTTTTGTGCCAAACAAGCCCATGAATCCTCCGCCAACGGCACCTCCGATCAACGCTGCGATAAATGGTTTTTTAAACCGCATGTTTACCCCATACATTGCAGGCTCGGTTACACCCATAATAGCTGTCAAGCTTGTGGAGAAAGCCAACGTTTTGATTTTGGCATTTTTGGATTTCAAGAATACACCCATTGTAGCGCCAGCCTGAGCCAAGTTAGCTGCTGCCATAATCGGAATCATGTAGTCATAGCCCAGCGTGGCGATAGAACCAATCATGATAGGAATCAACGCATAGTGCATACCTGTCATGATGATCAGGGAGAAGGTACCACCGAGTACCAGACCTGCAAGCGGACCTGTATTTTCAAACAACCAAGAAATACCACCCGACAGGCCATTACCAATAATGGCGCCCAGCGGACCTACTGCAATCAACGTTGCAGGCACAACAATCAACAAAGTCAGTGTTGGAACGACAATCAGCTTCAATGATGCATGTGTATACTTATCAATGAATTTTTCAACATGGGCCGCCAGCCAGATGGCGATGACGATGGGAATAACAGTCGATGCATAGGTTGCCGCCGTCACCGGAAGACCGATAAAGCTAACCTTCACATTGGATGCCAGCAATGCCGTAATCGTCGGATGCAAAATAGAGGCACCTATCGCAGCCGCGATAAACATGTTACTTCCCAGTTTTCTAGCAGCACTCACAGCCAGAATAATCGGCAGGAAATAGAATGCTCCGTCTCCTATTGCCGCTAAAATCGTATAGGATTGGCTCTTATCGGACATCCAGTTCATTGCCACCAATAGAGCAATGATCCCTTTGATCATACCTGCACCGGTGATCGCCGGCAAAATAGGTGTAAACATACCCGCGATAAAATCAAACAGACTGCTGATCGGGTTTTGTTTTTTCTTGGATGCATTGCTTGCGCCTGTCTCACTTTGCGGCGCCTTGGACATGTTGCTAACCAACGATTTGTACACGTTAGCTACATCATCACCGATAATAACCTGAAACTGGCCGCCACTCTCCATCACTCCCATGACGCCATCCGTTTTTTTCAACTGCTCTTTCTCAGCTTTCTTATTATCATGAAGATTGAAGCGCAAGCGGGTCATGCAGTGAACTACCTGCTCAACGTTTTCTTCACCACCAACCAGTTTAAGTATCTCTTTGGATAATTGATTTCGATCCATGAGGGTTTCCTCTTTTCTTTTAAGATATAAAATGTGTAAATTGACAATAAAAAAACCTGAATACAGAAAGCAGACAGCTTTATAAAAAGCCAATCTTCTTTCAGCATTCAGGTTTTGCCTTCTGGTTTAGAAGTAGCAATCCTAAATCCCTGATCATCCATGAAATCATTGATTTTTAATGATACGCTCGATATGAATGGTGAGATATAGCATCTCATCCTGGGATAAGCTCCGACCATAGATTTTAGTCGTATAATCTCTTATTTTTTCAGCACAGGCGTAGGCATTCTTGTACTGCACCTTAACCATATCATGAAGGGAATTATCTGCATTTTGTACAGGGGTCCCATTCATTACCCGTTGAGCAAAAAATTTGAGATGTGTAATAAAGCGGTAGTAGCTTAACGACTCTTCATCCAGCTCCATTACGAAAAAGCGACTCACAATGTTCATGATATCCTTGACGATGTTAGTCAGGGTTATCGTTTCGCGCATTTCGCTGTTGAGCTGAGCATTCACCAGATGCAGGGCGATGAAGGCTCCTTCATCATCCGGAAGCGTAACTCCCAGCTTGTCCTGAATCATATGCAGTGCTTTGGTCCCAATCGAAAATTCCTTGCGGTACATTCGTTTGATTTCCCAGAAAAGGGCGTTTTTTATATCCATCCCCAAACGATAACGCTCTATGGCAAAATGGATATGATCCGTCAGCGAAATGTAGATGCTGTCATGCAATTCCACACCGAGTATCGTTTTGGCATATTGAATGATCTCATCAGAAATTTCAACATATTCAATAGGGATATCAGACATCAGGGTCATCAGTTTGCGGGAAACCTCGGTGCTTTCAAGCTTAAAGATTTTCTCAATATGCCCTTCATCAATCTCATCGCCTGTGCTTTTTTTAAAAGCAATGCCTCTTCCCATAATGACTAATTCTTTCTGCTGCTCATCAATGACCGTTACGACATTATTATTCAGCACCTTTGCTATCTTCATTCCATCACCTTAGGCCGCTTGGAGTAGTAAAAAAAGGCAATACCAAAACTGACACTTAGTGCCTGCTTATGGTTTTGCCTGATATGATCAGTAACAATCCGAATGTGCAGTTTTGAATAACTGTCATCATAGTATCATATTAGCACTGAGCTGACAAGATTTTTTTGTAAACACTTTCATAAGGTACCTGGGCGAGCGGCAACACCAAATCACTGACGTTAATCAGCATGATGGTGCTGCCGCGTGTCCGATTTTGAAGTTAGAAAACATGTTCGCCCAATGTGTGGAATGACACGTCCTGCGACGGTTTATTCGAAGTCACCTAGCTGTTTGCACTCTTTTCCACAACCAAGTCCGAAGCTGTGCTGATGCCAGATGCAGTTGCTCCTTTGGAGTGTTCCTCTTGTTCATCCGCAAAGCCCATGAAATACGTAATTATACCAGCCGTAACAAACGAAATGACCATCCCAAAAACGGCGTACACAAGCGTGGAGTCACTAAACAGCGGTAAAGTCATTAATCCGAATAAGCTCACGAGAGAAGTAATTGCCGTTTCAAACAGGCATACAAATGCCCCACCTATGGCCCCGCCGATCAGCGCAGCAAGAAACGGTTTTTTGAAACGTAAATTAACACCATACATGGCCGGTTCAATGATTCCCAGCATGGCTAACAAGCCTGTGGTTGCGGCCAGCGCCTTGACTTTGGAATTTTTGGATTTAATACATACGCCGAACGCCGCTCCCGCTTGAGCCATAACCGCCGACACCATGACAGGAGCAATATAATCATAGCCCGTCGCAGCAACGGATTCCAGCATATCGTTCACCAGCATATATTGCATGCCCGAAAAATGAAGCAAAGGTATAGTGCCTCCATACAGCAGACCCGCTAATACTTCCGAATTGAAGAAGAACAATGAAGAAAATTCTTCTGACAATGTATGAGTCAGGGCAGTCCACAGAGGACCAAAAACAAACAGCAATAAAGGCATGATAATGATGAGTGTCAACGTTGGGGCAACCAGTAGCTGAATGGAATAGCGATTTAATTTGCCCAATCCTTGCTCAATCTTCGCTGCAAGCCAAACGGCAATAAGGATCAGTATAAAGGAAGAAATATACTGGGGCTCCGCCACTGGTAAACTGGTCGAGCTGATCTCTTTAGCGGACTTCAGCACTTCCGTAAGGCTGGGAAAAAACGAGCATCCCCCGATGACTGCTGCAATAAATATGTTGCTGCCAAGCTTTTTGGCTGCGCTTACTGCCACCATAAAGGGTAAAAGATAAAATACTATTCCGCTAATGTACACTATAATTGTAAAAATTTTAAAATTAGAATCAATATCCAGATACAACAAGACAGAAGCTATCACCTGAATGATTCCCGCCCCGATCAGTGCCGGCAGGATTGAAGTAAATACGCCCGAAATAAAATCAAACAGTCGACTTATCGGATTTCCCTTTGTGACCGTTTTATCGCTACCGGAAGTGGGCTCCTGTTTGTCTTCTCCTCCAGTCTGCGAACTCATTTCTTTGGAAAGTAAATCCTGATTCATAAAAGCCTTTTCCCCTTTTTTATGTATATTGAAGGCCACATTCGTACTTATATATAACTGCTTACAGGAAGTACATGGAAGGTGACATTCCTTATACTACTTTCATTACTTCTTTTTTACAATAGTTTTAAAAGAAGGGATGAGATATTTATTTTCGTGCTCCATATAATCACTCCACCTAAACACCCAAGACCATAGATATATATTTTTTGTTTGTTTTTGGGCAAATATGACTATTCAACCGCCTGTTAATTATGTAAAATAGGTCTAACCTACTTTTTAGTAATTCATGGATTACTTCCCTTTCTTGTTCTTGCCCCTTGAATACAGCTGAAATATACATAGAATCCGAACATTTTCAGTTTTTTCTTCAAGCAGAAAAGGAAAATAAGTAGATCATGACTTGTCTAATGTCAAATTGGACAAGCGACCTACTTCAAGCAGGGAAATCTGTATATTTTCTTTTTAATACCAACTTGTCATCATCATGTGGGAGGAGATTTTTCATGCAGCGTTTTAACCGTTCCATTGGCGCAAGATTACGGATTATGATTTTATTGATTCTACTCTTCGCGTCCCTTCTGTTCAGTGTCAGTTTTTATGCAGTATCCATGAGTATCATTAATAACAGTGTCATTCCTCAGGTGGATCAAATGCTGGAAACCGGGGCCAAGAGTGTGTATCAGGATCTTAATATTTCTTTGGCAGTTCAGGCACAGCAAGGAAATGGTTCGGATTCCGGGTCTGGTATGCAGATGGAATCTTATCTTCAGGATAAGGTTAACACTCTTAAGCTTGAATCAGCATATATCGCAGTGGTGAAAGATGGTAAGGCCGAGGTTATCGCACGAAATGAAAAATCGTTATATAAGGTCAAGGATGCACTGGTTCCTGTGGAGGATATCAAAAAAGCAAAACAAGGCGAGATGAATGTTAGCGATATTTACAGCGATTCATACGGAGTACACAAAACCGCCTTCTTTGCCATATCGGGCAGTAACCTGGTCCTGGGTGTGAACGAGGACGTTGGCTTTGTGCAGGACAAATTCCAACAAATTTTATGGATTTGCATAGGTATTACAATTGCAACGCTCCTGCTGGGTGGAATTATTTCTACCATTGTCGTGCGCAAGGTTGTAGAGCCCATTGCAGAACTGGTTCGTCATAGTGAAAAAATTGCTCAAGGTGACCTGTCACAAGAACCGAAGGTTATCGGTAACAACGAAATTGCACAACTTGCCCGCAGCTTCCAATCCATGTCCCATAATCTGAAAGAAATGATCGGCCATGTGCTTTCCACATCCGGTGCAGTTGTAAAAGGCTCGGACGAGCTGCTTCGCCGGACTGAAGCGATGGGGGGAAAAGTACAGGACTCTACTGTTGCCGCAGAGGAAGTGGCAAAGGGCAGTACCAGCATAGCTTCTGCTGCTGCTGAAAATGCACAGGCTATGGAGGAAATCGCACAAGGCGTCCAGCATATTGCCTCCTCTGCCAATGATGTATCCGATCAGATCAGTGAAGCAACCGAAGAAACAGTGAATGGTAATACGCTCGCTCAAAATGCCGTAGCCCAAATGTCGCAGGTAGGACAGGCTGCCGATGAGTCGCTTCGATACATCCATAGTATGAATGAGCGCTCCGAGGCCATCGGAAGCATCGTTTCGGCTATTTTTGACATTACAAAACAGATTCAAATGTTGTCCCTGAATGCCTCCATTGAGGCTGCTCGTGCAGGTGAACATGGACGCGGCTTCGCCGTTGTAGCCGGAGAGGTTCGCAAGCTAGCCGAGCAGTCAAAAGAAGCGACACAGCAAATTTCCGATTATCTGGTAACCATTCAGGAAGTATCGCAACAGTCCGTTGACTCTGTGACCCGGGTCAGCCGTGAAATTCATTCGGGAACGGAAATGGTGCAGCAAGCGAGTACAGCCTTTAATCAGCTAAGCCAGCTCATGCAAACGATCAATGCAACGATTCAGACGGTATCCGCAGCAACAGAGCAGGTATCCGCCAGCTCAGAGCAGGTATCGGCATCCGTGGAGGAGACAGCTCTCATCGCTGCCAATGCCCAGCATATGATTCAGGAAATCGGTTTTAATGCCGATGAGCAACTGAATGAAATGGAAGGCCACAGCGAGGTCGTACGGCAATTAAGCAAGCAAGCGACCGAACTGCAAAAAGCCGTACAAAAATTCAAAATCAACTAAGATGAACTACAAGGAAAGAGGTATCTCTCGGCCACGATCACGGCTGTGGAGATACCTCTTTATTTTTAAAAGCGTATTTTATACGATCATCTATAAAGGTTAAGAGTCCATCCCCATAATGCGGTAGATTCGGTCCATGTCCAAATGGGCCCGTACCACCTCTGCAACACGGTCAAACTCACGTTCCTTGGCTTCACGTACGGTAAAGGTGCTGTCCGTCGCTGCCAAACCCTTGGCTTGTCTCAATCCATCCAACCAGGAACGACGAAAACGATCATTATCAAACACCCCATGCAAATAGGTACCCCATACTTTACCATCCGCTGTTCCCCAACCCTCCTCAAAGGTGGTTCCCTCGCCGCGACGAATATGGAATAATGTGTGCATTGGGTTCATTTCCTCGGCACTATCTGTAGGCGCGTGTGGTTCCGTAACACATTCCGTAACGCCCATATGTATCTCATAGCCTTCAATCATCGTCGCGGGAGCAGAATCCGAATCGGGCGCAATTAGCAACAATGGGCAGTGATTAGACAAGGTTCCCTGTACGCGTACCGTTTGCTTTTCCTTTAAAAAGGTCGTGGATAGAGCCAGCCAACCTAACCCTTCTGCCTGCTGCGACAACCCAGATTCGACCGCTTCGGGATCAAACAAGGCTGTGCCGAGCATCTGATAACCTCCACAAATGCCAACTAACTGCGTGCGTCCCGTAGTCATAGCCTCCCGAATGTCCTGCTCCAGACCTCTTGTTCGCAATTCAAGCAGATCGCCAATCGTGTCCTTCGTCCCCGGTAAAATAATAGCGTCAGGTACACCTAGTTCTCCGGCCTCCGTGACATAACGTACACTCACATCCGGCTCTGCGGCCAAAGCATCCGTGTCTGTAAAATTGGAAATACGCGGATAGCGAATGACCGCAATGTCCAGCGCTTTATCCTTTGCAGACAGCTTAGGCTTCTTGTCCAGCACCACAGAATCCTCTGCCTCAATGCGGATATCCGGTAGATAGGGCAGCACGCCGAGTACAGGAATACCGGTTCGTTCCTCCAGCCAGTCCAGTCCCGGCTGAAGCAGGGACAGATCCCCTCTGAACTTGTTAATGACAAATCCACGGATACGCTGCACCTCATGCGGCTCCAGCAGCTCAATCGTTCCTACCAGAGAAGCGAAAACACCGCCCCGGTCGATATCCGAAATAAGCAGCACTGGAGCGTCCGCCCAGCCCGCAAGATTCATATTTACAATATCGCGGTCCTTTAAATTAATCTCTGCCGGGCTGCCTGCCCCTTCCATAAGCACAATGTCATAGGTATCACGCAGCCGATTCAGCGCGTCCATGACCGTCTGCTTGGCTTGCGGCAAAAATTCCTTTCGGTAATCGGAAGCACTCATATATGCATAAGGTACACCGTGAACAACAATTTGTGAATGCATATCCTTGACCGGCTTGATCAAAATTGGGTTCATGTCGGTCGTTGCTTCAATACCGCAGGCTTCTGCCTGCACACCCTGAGCGCGTCCAATTTCTTTGCCGTCCTCGGTGACATAAGAATTTAGCGCCATATTTTGTGACTTGAACGGTGCGGGACGATAGCCATCCTGCGTGAATATACGGCACAGTGCAGTGGTCACCACGCTTTTGCCCACATCCGATGCTGTGCCCTGAAGCATAAGCACTGCTGCGGGATTCCTGCGGGACGGTTCGAAAGTTGACAATTGCCTCTTCCCCTTTTACCAATTCATTTAAAAATCTGCTTACAGTCCGCACAAAATCACAATAAACAGCAATAGAACAGTCTCCAACAATTCGTTCAGGGCTCCGTAAATATCCCCTGTCAGTCCACCCAAACGGCGGTTAATACGGCTTGCTGTGAAGCTTCCAACACCATTGGCCAGCAGCGGCAGCAGCAAAAAGCCTGTCCAAATGGCTAATTCGCCCGGATGGGAAAAGATTGACTGCCCATACGCTGTAAAAGATGTATTGTCCATGTCCATGCCGCCTGTTCCTGTGAACCATCCGGCAATGATACATTGCCCTGCTGCGGCACCCAACGTGATGAGTACAGCCCAAAACACAGCCAATCCGGCACGTCTGCTACTCATATCAGCAAAACGCGCCGCCAGTCCATCATCATTACGAGCTTTCGGCCAGCGCTTCATCGCGCTTACCATAAACCAGCGGCTCCAAACCATCGGAAGCAGCAATAAACCGGACAGATCCCGTTCAGCCAGCACCGTATACAGCAAAGAAGCCTTAAGCATAAGCAACAACACACAAGCAATGACGCCCATCGCTCCTACACGGCTATCCTTCATAATCTCCAGCATCCGTTCACGGGAACGGTAGCTGAACAAAGCATCAGCCGCATCCATCCAGCCGTCCAGGTGCAGCCCGCCCGTGAGCCACACCCAAACGGCAAGAGTAAGAACTGCACATGGCAACGGTGGCAATACCAGAGAGGCAAGCGCTGCAAAGCACCATACGATGAGGCCGATGACCATCCCTACCAACGGATAATAGCTTGCACTACGTTTCAGCAACTCTGGCGAAAAATCCAGCTCTGCCTTAACTGGAAGACGGGACAAAAATTGAAAAGCAGCCGCAATCGCCTGACGTTCGCCGCTCATAGCTTGTATTCCAACTGTTTTAGTTCTACGGGAATGCCAGCCGTCACCAGAAATACCTCATCACAAAGGCGGGCGATCCGCTGATTCATCATCCCGCTTAAATCCCGATACAGCCGTCCAAGCGGATACTCGGGTACAATGCCGTCACCGACCTCATTGGTCACGATGACGAGCGGCCCCGGATACTGCTCCACGGCTGTCGCCAGATCATCCATGGCGGCTCGGGCCGCAGCTTCGCCGTCCTCATCTGCGGCCAACAGCACGTTCGACAGCCAGAGGGTCAGGCAATCGACCAGCACCATGGGTGCAGGCGATGGCTGCGGTACCTGGCTGACATGCAGGTCGGCAGGATTGCTGCCTTGCGCAGCCAGCCGTGGCTCTACGCCGCTGCCCAGGCGTCGCAGCAGCTCCGGCAGCGCCTGCGCTTCCTCCAGCGTCTGCCAGTCATACCCGGCAGACTCGCGCTGGAGCCGATGAAGGGCGATACGCTCCTTCATCTCTACGTCATAGGCTTGCGCCGTTGCAATGTAGCAGGCGCGCGGGGCGCGCGACATGCACAATCGCTCGGCAAAGCCGCTTTTACCGCTGCGTGCACCGCCGGTCACGAGCGCCTTCATCGCTGCGCGGCTCCCTGACCGTCCGATACGCCTGCATCGGCAAAGGTCGCCATTTCGCGCATAATGCGGCACGCCGCATCAATCAGGTGCAGGCTAAGCGCACCACCTGTGCCCTCCCCGAGCCGCATGTCCAGATGAAGCATCGGCTCCAGCTTAAGCTCGCGGAGCACCGCCGCGTGCCCGCGCTCGTCCGAGGCGTGCGAAGCGAGCATGTACGCTGCGCTTGCAGGCGCAAGTGTACGCGCAGCGAGCGCAGCTGCGCCGGAGATAAAGCCGTCCAGCACGACTGGACAGCGATGAGCGGCTGCGCCGAGGATGACGCCTGCTAATGCGGCAATCTCCAGGCCGCCGACCTTGGTCAGTACGTCAAGGGCGTCGTTTCCGTCAGGCTGGTTCACGTCCAATGCGCGGCAGACGACCGCTATTTTACGGGTCAGCCCAGCCGAATCCACACCCGTGCCCCGGCCGACGATCATTTCTGGCTCCAGCCCGGTAAGAGCACATACGACCGCAGCGCTGGCCGTCGTATTTCCAATGCCCAGCTCTCCGGTTACGAATAATCGTGTGCCGTCTTTGACTGCTTCCGCCACTGCTTCAGCTCCAGCCAAAATCGCTTGCTCGGCTTCCGTACGCAGCATCGCCGGCCCCTTCGCCATGTTCGCGGTCCCCATACGCACCTTACGGTTCACCAAATCCGCGTGAGCGACATCTGCATTCACACCCACGTCTACCACCTTGACATCTGCACCTGCATGACGTGCAAGCACATTAATGGCCGCGCCGCCGGACAGCATGTTATACAGCATTTGCTGTGTAACCTCTGCCGGGAAGGCGCTGACCCCCTCTTCACATACACCATGATCCGCTGCCATGACTATAACCGTTTTGCGGTTAAACTCAGGCTTGTCCACCCCCGTAATGCCTGCCAACTGTATAGCCAGACTTTCCAGCTTTCCAAGACTCCCCGGTGGCTTCGTTAATTGGTCCAAATGCTCCGAGGCCGCCAAGGCTGCCGCCCCGTCCGGCTGTGCAATGCTGGCGATCAACTGCTGTAATTTTCCGTTCATGCCCTCCACTCCCTGCTCCCTATATGTGTTTAGCGATCTCATCATAAATTCTGTTTCTTCAATACTTTACTCAAATTACTCCAGTCGTTCGCCCCGACCAGTTGCATCCCGTGCACTTCTTCGCAGTAAAAGCTGCGGCACACCACTATCCGGATGAGGCAACATTACAGGCTCAACACCATATACATGGCGAATCCGCTCCTCTGTTAACAGCTCTGATGAAGCTCCTAACCCCTCAACCATTCCGTCCTTGAGCACAAGCAAGTCATCACAAAACTGGGCAGTCAAATTGAGATCATGCAGGACAGAGATAATCGTCACGCCCGTTTCCCGCCGCCATTCCGCCAGCAGCTCCATAAATTCAAGCTGATAGCGCAGATCCAGATAGGTTGTAGGCTCATCCAGCAGCAAAATCTGTGGCTCCTGCACCATCACCTTCGCCAAAGCCACGCGCTGCCGCTGTCCCCCGCTCAAACGGTCTAACGACCTGTCCGCCAAGTTGGTAAGATCCAGCCTCTCCAGCACACGATCCGTAATGATTCCCGGGTCAATCCCTTTTTCCTTATCCACCTTTTCTCTACCAAACCAGTCCTGATGGGGAAAGCGTCCCATTTCCACGACTTCCCTTACCGTGTAACCCACCGGGGGGAGCCCCTCCTGTTGGAGCACAGCTACAAGACGGGAAAGCTCTTTTCTGCCATAGCTACTGACCTTTTTACCATATACAAGAACGTTTCCCGAAGTCGCGTGATCCACACCGGAAAGCAGATGCAGCAACGTCGACTTTCCACTCCCGTTCGGGCCGATGATGCCCCACCAATCTCCTTCATCCACGCTCCAGCTTATATTTTTTAACGCATGGAATTCCCCAAAATCACGAGTCAGACTGGCAATCTCCAACGCTCGGACTCGCGATGCCTGTGGTCCACTTGGTTCCTTCACAGCAATCCCCCCCTGCGCAGCTTCTTGTTCCGGTACAGGAGATATGCGAAGAACGGTGCACCGACAAAGGCGGTCATAACACCAAGTGGAATTTCGGTCGGAGCCAGTAGCGTACGTGCCGCAGTATCGGCCCAAGCCATGAAAATAGCCCCGCCCAGCGCGGATAACGGAACGATCATCCGATAGTCGGGGCCCGTCACCAAACGGATGATATGCGGTACAACGAGTCCCACAAAGCCAATCACTCCGCATACCGAGACAGCCGCAGCCGTCAGCAGCGTGGATATGATCAGAACGGATAGCTTCGTTGCATCTACATTAACCCCCATATGAGCTGCCTGACGTTCACCCAAAGCCAGAATGTTCAGCACTCGTGCCCGGTTCCACAGAAACACCAGCCCAATGACCACATAAGGCAAAAGGATGCCTGTATACGACCAGCCGCGCAGACTAAGGCTCCCCATTGTCCAGTACAATATTTCGTTGACCGTCTCCTTCGACATGGCTGTCAGAAAAGAAACAACCGCACCCAGAAAAGATTGCATCACCACGCCCGATAAAATAAGGCTTTGCGTCGGAATTTTTCCCCCTTCCCGCGCCAACGTCAGCACCATCCACAACGTCAGCATTCCGGTCGTAAATGCCACCAGCGGCAGTGTCCATACGCCTACAAACGAAAATTGAAGCCCCCAATAAATCAGCACTGCTGCCCCTACCGAAGCACCCGAGGATACCCCCAGCGTGTACGGATCAGCCAGCGGATTGCGCAGCACACCTTGAAATCCGGCTCCCGCCAGCGCAAGCGCTGCGCCTACCAGCATTCCCAGTAAGACACGCGGCAGTCTGATCTTCAAAATAATCTGCTCTGTGGATGGATTCCAATCCGGTGTAAACGTCTCACCTAACCACGGCAGATGGTTGACCAGAATACCCGTGATCTGGCTGACGGGAAGCTTGGCCGAGCCGATGCCGAGACAGAGCAACAGCGTCAGCAGCAATAAGGCAAGACCTGCCCCTCCAAAGCCGATCAGTCTACGACTCATTTGAAAATTTCAGGATACACGCCCTTGGCCACTTCCTTGAGACCTTCCGTTACACGCGGACCCGGACGACTGATCAGATTATCATCCACGGCAAACACCCGGTTTTGACGAACAGCCGATATTTGATCCCATCCACTACGGGCTTTGATAATATCGCCGAGCGTCTGGCCTGTTTTGTCGTCCTTGACATTTTTGCTGTATAATATTACGTCCGGATTCGCCGCTATAATATTTTCCTCACTGATCTGGTACCAGCCCTTTTGGGTTGCAGCGACATTTTCCCCGCCCGCCAAAGAAATCAGCTCATCCATAAACTCTCCCTTGCCAACCGTCCAGCCGGGTGAAAATTCGACGTATACTCTCAGCTTCTGCCCTTTGCCGATATTTTTAACACCGTCTTTCACTTCCGCAACATCTGCTCTCATCTTGTCGGTTACCGCTCTCGCTTCTTTCTGATGATCGGTAATTTTCCCATATAGTTCGATGTTAGCCATGACATCTTCAACCGTTTTCGGCTCCGTTTTAAAAATCATAATTCCCATGTCACGCAGCTTGGTTGTCGCCTGCTCACTGAGTGATATCCCTGCAAAAACGACTTCCGGATTCGCAGCAATGATCGCCTCTTCATTCGGCTTCATAATACCGCCCACTTTGGGCTTCTTTTTAGCCGCTTCCGGGTAATCCGAATAGTCGGATACGCCGACAATTTCCTTATCCAGTCCGATGGCGAACAGCGCCTCGGTTTCAGCCGGGGAGACGGAAACGATTTTGTCCGGCGCTTTTTTGAACGTAAATTCCTGTCCGGTCGCATCCTTAATGGTCAGCGGGTAGACCGTTTTGCCCGGAGGCTCCTGAGCGGTTGCCGTCTGTCCCGGTTGCTGTGAGGCTTGATCCCCTTTATTTTCAGCGTTCTTTCCGTTAGCTCCACATGCACTCAGCACAACCGCCAAGACCAGAGCCAATAAGCCTGTAGTCCAGACCTTTATTCTATTCCCTGCCATGATTTACACCCCTCCATATAAATTCTTTTAAGAGCGTCACTTGAACATCATCCGATATCTGCTAAATCCAGCCTTCTTTTCCTTTCAAAAAACCCCTGCATCCTCAGATAAGGACACAGGGGTCACGTTAGCGCAGATCGTACGCAGGCGGCAGTTTCTTCCGCATGGACAGTCACTGCGAACACGTCATCCTTTCCTCGAAGGACTATGGTGACAGGCGGACGGGCAGGTATCCTGACTTACAGAAACATGCGACAGCCTACTGCTGCTTTATATGCTTTGTGGCACATAAAGCAGAGCGGGCTGGCATTTTTCCATTTACAGTGGCGGGACCGCGCCGGATTCACACCGGCTTCCCTTTTAACAGCGCACCGGAAAGAACCCGAGGGTTTCATCCCGCTGCACCGACCTCGTCTGCTGGATATTTGATGTAGTGTTGGTCAAGCCGTTCTTTTACTTGATGATTATAGGTTAAAAAAGACTGGCTTACAACCCAAACCGCCTGTTCACCTGCCCCTATCTGACCTAAAAAGAAAACACCTCTCCTATCCACTGGTGTCGTTCTCCCAGCCTCAACCGAATCGTAATTGCCGCTCCTGGCTTCGGATTCAGACTCCAAAAATCATGACCCGGTACCAGCATACAAGCCAACTGACGAATCACTCCACCATGCGTGACGACCAGAACAGAAGGTGGGGCATCAGGCATGCCTGTTTTCTGAACATCCATCATTTTACGCCACTCATACAAAGAGTCTAGGAATTCATCGAGGCGGTTCACAAAGTCTGCCCAAGGCTCTCCCCCCGGCGGCGTAATTCGCTGCGGCTCATCAATCCACGCTCGATACAACGCCACATCCTTGAGCATATCATACGTTTTTCCATCCCATTCCCCAAAATGAAGCTCTCTCAGACGTGGTTCCATGATGGCAGACCTAGCGGAACTATTAGATAGGAAACGTTCAGACTCCCATTTGGATGTCAGCTCCAACCGTGATTCCGGTTTCAATTCGAAGGGGGTTCCCTCTCCAAGCTCTGGTCCCAGTTCCGATTTCGGCAAAATGATCTGCAAGGTCTGACGACAACGTATCAAGTCACTGCAATAGATTCGGGCAAAGGAATGCCTCTGTAATTTTTCCCGCAAAGGCTCTAATTCTTGCTCTGCTCCCGGTAGCAATCCCAGATCGGAGTGCCCCAGGTATCGACGTTCCCTGTTCCATAAGGTTGTGCCGTGCCGCACCAGCACAAGTTCCAAGTCCCACTGCTGATGTTCTGTAAAATAATGCTTCAAGGTCATATCGCTTCCTGCTCTATTGGCAGCATTCGGTGTGTCACGCTTCACTGTATCCACCCCAGTGCATAGCATCCGGCGGACACGAACAGACACAATCCCGCAAACATGCTGGACACGGCAAACATCAGCCGGATCGTATGCCGGATATCATCCGGCTCCATCGGTCGCACCAGCTCTCCCATATATGCGCGAAAGGAGCGCACGCTATGATATACATTATAGCCTCCGAGGCGAATCCCCAGTGCACCCGCAACTGCTGATTCCGGAAAGCCGCTGTTTGGACTGGGATGCAGCCGCGCATCTCGCCTTACCATACGCCAGCTACGTCCAGCATCATGCCCATAAACCCACGCTGTTACTACCAGCATACCCGCTGTCAGGCGTGCCGGAATGTAATTAGCGACATCATCCAGACGTGCCGAGGCCCAGCCCAAATGCAGATACTTTTCATTTTTGTAGCCAACCATGGAATCGAGGGTATTCACGGCACGATAAGCCAGCGCTAATGGTGCTCCCCCAATCAGAGCATAAAAAAGCGGGGAAATAATCGCGTCCACGATGTTTTCAGCCACCGTTTCGACGGTACCGCGCACAATCTCAGACTCATCGAGCTGCTGCGTA
The DNA here is from genome assembly GCF_014858585.1 of Paenibacillus sp. 23TSA30-6. Classification (NCBI taxonomy): domain Bacteria; kingdom Bacillati; phylum Bacillota; class Bacilli; order Caryophanales; family Paenibacillaceae; genus Paenibacillus; species Paenibacillus sp. 23TSA30-6. The sequence continues at coordinate 200,332 of NZ_SLTL01000009.1, forward strand.
TCCCGCCCGACGATCATTCCCAGCTCCCGGCGTGCCGCAGGCAGATCACCCGCCTTTAATTCGCGATACACTGCCAGTCCGGCGTCCTTTAGTCCTTTGGAAGCAATCGTGGTGGCGATCAGCACTATTTCCGCGCCGACAGACAGCCACGGATGAATCCAGGCAAGCAAGCGCAGTAACGTCCAGCCAAGCGCGAAGGAGCTGCCCACCACAATCAGTGGCAGCAGCAAGCCAGCGCGTTTCAAACCACGGTCACTGTGAACCCGGCGGCGAATCGCCTTTTCCAAGGCAGAAATGGCATGTCCCATGCCGATGACCGGATGTGGCAACCACCTCGGATCGCCGATCAGCCTGTCCAGAAGATATGCAGCCATCATGATCAAGCTAACTGTCACGCCGCCGTTCCTCCTCCAGCACTTCACCCAATACAGACAGTAGCATGCCGTTGGCTTCCGTGTCCTTGACTGCAATTCGAAAATGGCTCGTCGTTAGCCCCGGGTACATGGCACAACTACGTATAAGAATCCCGCGCTGTCCAAGCGCCTGTTGAATGGCCGATGCGCTCCACGTCCCCGGCGCCCGTGCCAGCACGTAATTCGCTTCACCGGGGATGACACCGCAACCCCATTCCGCCAAAGCGGTCAGCAGACGGCTACGCTCCGTAGCAATCAGCTCCTGCGTGCGGCGCTCGTACGCCTCACCGCTCCGCAAACACGCCTCTCCGGCCAGCAACGCCAGTCCGTTCACGCTCCAGGTCACCTGCTTGGCCGTCATTCGCCGGATGTAGTCCGGATGAGCAATCGCATAGCCCAAGCGCAAGCCCGGAATCGCATAAAATTTCGTCATCGACCGGATCAAAATCACATGGGGATACCGATCCAGCACAGGCAATAGTGAAATTTGCCGCTCCTGCGGGATAAAATCAATAAACGCTTCATCCACCACCAGCACGGTGTCCGTTTTCCCCGCCGTCTCTGCCAGCTCGCGCAGCTCCTGATCGCCGTATTGCACACCGTTCGGATTATTCGGCTGACCGAGAAACAGAACATCCACCTGCTCCATGAGCTGGATTATGTCTTTCACGTCCGCCTTCCATTGAAGCGAGGCCTTGCCGTACACCCTGCTTACCTCGGCTCCAAATTTGCCTGCCAGCTCGGCATATTCCGAAAAGCACGGCTCCACCGTGCCCACACGCTTGGGAGCCAGTCCCAGTAACAGCAACGCCATGCTCTCAGCCGCACCGTTTCCGATACTCAGCGACTCTGGTGGAACATGAAGTCGCCGCGCCAGCATATTTTTAAAATTCCGGTGTCCGGGGTCTGGATAGCGAACCACAGTGTCCAACGCGCTTTGCAGCACCTCAAGCACCTCCGGTGGCGGACCCAGCGGATTAATGTTCGCGCTAAAATCCACAAAATCCGCAGCCGCCCCGCCGAATGTCGCCGCAGCCGTCTCCCTGTCCCCGCCGTGACCGTAAACCTCTATCATTGCTTATCATCCTTTCCGGCCGTTCCGAATCATTTAGCTCCATTATGGGGCTGCTTTTCGCGTCCCGTCAATGCAAATGAGCTTTTGTGTACATCGCTCACTTGGGTTACAATAGAAGGAGGTACACATAAAACTACACAGTTTATATATACGGAGGAATGGACATGCTGTTCATCGACAACCAGGGCATACACGATCCAGCCATTAATCTTGCCATTGAGGAGTACGCGCTCAAGCATCTTCCGCTGGACGACAGCTATCTGCTGTTTTACATTAATCAGCCTTCTATTATTATAGGCAAGCATCAAAATACCATTGAAGAAATCAACGCCGAGTTTGTCAGAGATAACAACATTCAAGTCGTTCGTCGCCTGTCTGGCGGCGGGGCTGTATATCATGACCTCGGTAATTTAAATTTCAGCTTCATTACCAAGGATAACGGGGAGTCCTTTCATAATTTCCTCAAATTCACACAGCCTGTCATTGACGCCCTGCGCCAAATGGGTGTGGAAGCCGAAATGACCGGACGCAACGATCTTCAGGTTGGTGAGCGCAAAATTTCAGGGAACGCCCAATTTGCCACGCGCGGACGCATGTTCAGCCACGGTACATTGATGTTTAACCTGAACCTGGACAATGTGGCCGCATCACTGCATGCCAATCCCGAAAAGTTTAAATCCAAAAGTACTAAATCTGTCCGTAGCCGCGTCGCTAACATCAGCGAGCTGATGGACCGTGAGATGACCATTGAGCAATTCCGCGAGGAGCTGCTGCGTTACATATTCGATGCAGAGCTGGATCAGGTACCCCAATATAAGCTAACCGATGCCGACTGGGACAAAATCCATGAAATTTCTGCTGAACGCTACCAATCGTGGGACTGGAACTACGGTCAATCCCCTGAAAGCAATATCAAGCACACACGTAAATTTCCGGTCGGCATTATTGATATCCGCATGGATCTCAAGGAAGGCCACATCCGTGATATTAAAATCTACGGCGATTTCTTCGGTGTGGGTGACGTCGCTGATATTGAAAATATTCTGCGCGGCAAACGCTACGATGAAAATGAGGTTCGTCAAGCCTTGTCCTCTCTTGATTTGAAGCATTATTTCGGAAATATTGAGCTGGACGATTTTGTAGGACTCGTATTTTTGGAAGACTAACAGCCACTTTTCCCCATTGATTCAATCTAATTCTTCAGTGGTTATAAGGGGACAGGCTCTTAAGGGAGTCGTCCCCTTTTCATTGTGATATTGTCATTTTGAATATTATAAGATACAATTTGAACATTGCCCCATGATAGAGATAAAAGGAGAGAATACCGATATGTATAAATTAATTGCCATTGATATTGATGATACACTCATTAACGACCAGAAAGAAGTTACTCCTGCAACGCAACTGGCGCTTGAAGCCGCTGTAGCCAAAGGTGTCGTGGTTACACTTGCAACTGGACGTGCTTATGCATCTGCCAAACAACTCGCCCGCCAAACTGGCTTGAACGTACCGATTATTACGTACCAAGGTGCCTTGATTAAAAACCTGCTGGACGAAAACGTGTTGTATGAGCGTTATGTTCCACTTGTGGCCGCACGTCGCCTGTATGAATTCTGCGCGGAACGCAATCTGCATCTGCAAACGTATATAGATGATAAATTGTACACACGTGAAGATAATCAGAAAATCAAAGATTACACCGCGCTAAACAATACGGAATATTTTGTAGAGCCTGTATTCAGCAAATTGGTAGAACTTCCTACGCCTAAAATGCTGATTATTGACGAGCCGGAAGTGCTGGACAAATTGATTCCAGAACTGCGCGAGCTGCTTGGTGATGAAGTGCATATTACCAAATCCAAGCCTCATTTTCTGGAAATCATGCATCATGAAGGCACCAAGGGTCACGCTCTTACGTTCCTTGCTAACCATTACGGCTGTGATCTGTCCGAAACGATTGCAATCGGCGACTCCTGGAATGATCACGAAATGCTCGAATGCGCGGGTCTCGGCATAGCGATGGAGAATGCCATTCCTGATTTGAAAAAGCTGGCTGATTACATCACTAGCAGCAATAACGAAGACGGCGTTAAGCACGCCATCGACAAATTCGTGCTGAATGCTGAATAATTTGTGCTAATGAAATAGCAACACAACAAAACCTCCAAACGTCGCATGTTCAGTAACACGCGATAGCTTGGAGGTTTTTTCTGTCATATCATATGATGCCTAACAAATTCAAAATATCAGGCAGCAGAACGCACCTTTCGCCTGTTCACCAGACGGATAATTCCATTGTTCATAAGCATTAATCCGGTCACAATGAGCAGCACCCCCGCCAGCATCCACCAGCTTACATGCTCTCCGTACACCAAGGCTCCCAATCCCACCGCAATCGGCGGTGAAATATACAACCACGTCGTCGGGAAAAGAGGATTTGTACGCTCCATGAGCCAGTAAAACAGTGTATGTGCAATCATCGAACCAAACAGAATCAGATACAATAAAGAGCCCATGGCAGGAAGGTACTGCCACCCCTCAGAACTCCACGGCTCCGTGATCGCAGACAGTAACAGCAGCATCCATCCCCCATGGAGCATTTGCGCCGCATTCAGGGCAATCGGGTTCGTTTCCCGAAATACATCCATCACCCGCTTGGAATAAAGAGCGCCCCCGGAATAACACAGCTCCCCCAGCAAAATGACAAGACATCCTGCCAGCCACAGGCCGCTGATCTGAACCGCCAATCCGGGCAGCACCACCAGCACCACGCCAAGAAAGCTGATCATGCAGCCAATGACCGTAATCCGTGACGTTTTTTGCCGCAGCAGCACCGATTGCAAAATAACGATCATCATCGGTCCCGTGGCTGATAAAATGGCTCCGATGCCCGAACTGACATATTGCTCTGCCCAATATAAGGCCGAAAACGTACCGAAGGTCGTTCCAGCTCCAATGAGTACCATTTCCTTCCGCCATAATAACGACCAGCGAACTTTTCCCATCAGCTTCATGGCGATAAACAATATAGCCCCTGCTGCGAAAAAACGTACGCCTGCCGACAAAAACGGCGGAAGTCCTGCTTCTACTCCCACTTTTATAGCCAAAAACGTTGTACCAAAAATAAGACACATTACCGTAAACGCGATACCAATCATGATACGTCCCTCTCCCTTCAGTTGCTTTCAAGCATACAGGGAGATAGACAGAACAGATGTGTAACCACAGAACAGTTGTATACGGTTTTGAAATGTTTTATAGTAAAATACACACAAAAGGAGCGTGGACAGCGTGGGCAAGAACAACAGCGAATTACTCTTTCCAGCCGATCATGCCTTAAAGCTGTATGAGCAGGTCATCCATTATGTGACTGTGCGGATTGATCGCGGGGATTGGCAAGCAGACAAGAAGCTGCCGTCCGTACGAAGCTTGGCTCAGGAGCTGGGTGTACATCGGCTAACCGTTTTCCGGGCATATCAGGAGTTGAAGCAACGGGGAATGGTCTATGTAAAGGACAAATCAGGATATTACGTTCTTGCTTCCCAAGCGACCCAGCATGCGAAATATGCTGGCTACTCGGGGCATTCGTCCATTGATCTCACGTTTCACTCCGAATCCGCCCATGCGGCAGATGATCCGTCTGTTTCAGCCTGGAGGGGAATGGATGGACTTAGCCGCGTTCAATCGGTGAATGCGAATTTCCAGTTTTCCAAAGCGCTGATTGACCCGTCTCTCCTGCCCAACCGGTATTGGAGAGAGCTGATGATGCAGGTATTTGAAAAGCACCCGAAAGTAGCGGCCACCTATTCCTCTGTACAGGGCGATGCCGAGCTTCGGGATGCAATGGCGCAGCATTTTAGCGTCGATAAGCATTTTGCATTGTCACCGGACGAGGTGCTGATTACCTCCGGCGCACAGCAGGCCATCGACCTGATTTCCCGTTCTCTGATCCGGACAGGAGACCGCGTGTTGACCGAACGTCCCGCCTATGGCCCTGCTATGGAAATATTCCGCAGACAAGGCGCGCGTCTGACGATGACCGATATCCGACCGGAAGGCTATGATATGGAACAGATTGAATGGTGCATGAAAACAGAAAAGCCGCGTGTGTTCTATATCAATCCAACGTTTCATAATCCGACCGGCTTCACAGTGCCCGAGGAACAGCGCAAACGTCTGCCCGAGCTGGCCGAGCGCTATGGTTGCCTTATTGTCGAAGACGACAGCACCTATGACATCAGCTTTGGGCAAAAGCCGCCGTCACCTATTTTTGCCTATGATATTTCGGGAAGCGTCGTCTACATTCGCAGCTATAGCAAATATGTCGCGCCAGGTCTGCGAATCGCAGCCGTGACCTGCCGACCCCAGCTCATGAACAGCCTGCTGAACGTCAAAGCGCTGGTAGATAACGGTTCGCCACTGCTGAATCAGAAGCTGTTCCTGCAATACTTTCAGTCTCCACGCATGCAGCAGCATATAAAAAAGCTATGTATCGCGCTCCAAATCCGCAAGGAAACGATGGAAGACAGCCTCCGCGATTCCGGCTGGACCTGGACCAGCCCGGCAGGCGGCCTCAGTCTGTGGCTCCAGTTGCCTTCTACGTTGAAACCTAATGAACTGCTCGCCAAATGTGTGCAGGAGTCGGTCACCTTCGTACCAGGTAATGTATTCGATCCGATTGGCGAGGAAGGCAAAACGCATGTGAGATTATCCTATTCGTATGCCAACGAGCTGCAAATCAAAGAAGGCATCGCGACCCTTCTCCGTATCAGCCGGACAATGTAAGGGGCAGCATTATTCCAATGGCAGGCTCATGCCGGTCTGTGCCAGGCTGATCCCTTCCAGAAGCCCGTAGTTGCGTGTGACATCCACATCATGGGACATATGTGTAAATACCGTGCGGTTGGGTTGGAGTCTCCCTATAAGCTCCTGAGCCTCCAGCATGTCATATACCGAGCGGGTTGCATATTCGGCCTTCTCATGATAAAAGCTCGTTCCCAGCACGAGCAAATCCAGATTGTGCAGGGGCAGGATTTCCGCATCATTTAGCCCAATCGAATCCGAGCAGTAGGCCCACGAGAAGCCGTCTTTTTCCAGTCGATAAGCGTAAGCATAACCGTTCTTCCCGTGATTCACACGCCACCCCCGGATATTCCACCCTCCAAGCAAGGCCCCCTGATCGACAGGGATAAGGTCAATATGCCCCGGAAGCCAGGAAAATTGACGCAGGATCGTGTCGATCACCTCCTGTGGAGCGTACAAACGACCTCTGTTCCCGGTCCAGCGACAGGCATCTGCCCATTCCGGCAGTCCTCCAATATGGTCAAAATGTGCGTGCGTCACGAGGATCGTACCGATGAAGCGAAGCCCGCGTATTTCCATCTGCTTGCGCCAGTCCGGGCCGCAATCAATCATAAAGTCCTCCGTCTCGCTTTCGATCAGCACAGACGACCTCAGCCTCACATTTGCCCCTGTCGTGCGGGCCTCCGTACATACGAGACAATCACAATACACACGCGGAACGCCCATCGCATCCCCCGTGCCAAGAAAAATAAGCCGATTCATGGTTTAACTCCTATCTATCTGGGTGTTTTTACTACTATTATAACGAACACATCAAGTCTGCGTAAATCCTTCCAGCGCCCAACGCCAAAAGGAGCATGCCCAAACCCCTGAACTCAGGCCGGACATCCCCTTAAGTATGATCGCGTTATAACTTTAAATCATAATAGGCATTGGATCTTTCTTGAGGCGGTTTTCCACCATCCAACTGGACTGATCGTTATACAGATAAGCCCGATGCACCAGCACGTGCACCTGCTGACCAGGCTCCAGTGTGGACTTCTCCAGCGAACGGTATGTCATGAGACGATGGTTCCCGACCTGTACTTCAATCATCCATTCACTCCCACGGAAATGCAAATGCTTCACAATGCCTTCCTCGGTCGCCGACAGAAGCGCAAACTCCTCGCTTGGCCCGACATCAATATACTCCGGACGGATCAAGGCACGTGCTCCCGTTCCGGCAGCTTCCTCGAAGCCTTTGAGACTGCCCGCCTGTTCGATCACCGTGGATTCCCCAATAAAGGAAGCTACGAACGGGGTCCCCGGTTTTTTATAAATATCCCAAGGTGTTCCCTTCTGCTCCAGCCGTCCCTGATTAATCACCATAATTTCGTCAGCTACTTCAATCGCCTCATCTTGATCATGGGTGACGAAAATTGAAGTGATCCCCACTCGCTCAATCAACTCCCGCAGCCAGGTACGCAGCTCCTGACGGATCTTGGCGTCAATGGCTGCAAAAGGCTCATCCAGCAGCAGTAATTGAGGCTCCGGTGCCAAGGCGCGCGCAAAAGCAACCCGCTGCCGCTGTCCACCAGACAACTGATGCGGATAACGATGCTCGAAGCCTTTGAGCCCTGTCAGCTCGACCAGCTCTGTGACGCGTTCCTTGATGCGGGCTTTGGAGCTTTTTTTCACTTTTAGACCAAAGGCAATATTGTCGTACACGCTCATGTGCTTGAACAAAGCATAGTTTTGAAATACAAATCCGATTCCGCGTTCCTGCGGGGCCAGCTCGTTTACCCTTTTCCCGTGAAAATGAATTTCGCCCGCATCCGGTTGTTCCAGACCTGCCAAAATCCGAAGAATGGACGTTTTACCGCCACCACTCGGACCGAGTAAACCAATCAGATGACCCGCTTGAATATCAAAGGATACGTCCTTAACCGCATGAAAATTACCGAAATGCTTGTTTAGACCCCTTACTTCCACATGCATAACCGTACACTTCCTTTCCGCTTCTGAACCTGTGCAGGAACAGCAGCAGCCTTGCTTACCGCAAAGCGCGTACCTCATTTGAAATCATTTTATTATTCCAATGTATATACTATGTTTTCCTTATGTGATACTTTATCAAAGGAAAGCTTTCGTCGTCAACTCTATATATTACGTCAGGTGTTCATTGGGTAAAGTAAAATGGGTAAAATAATAAGAAGAAGGGAGAGGGTGATAATGTTGCATACTTTAGAATTATCCACTAGCGGACGAGATGAGATGCGTGATATTACACGTGAGGTCGCTTCATTAATACAACAAAGCGGAGTTCAGGAAGGCACCGCACTGATCTATTGTCCACACACAACAGCCGGAATAGCCATTAATGAAAATGCCGACCCTGACGTCAAACATGATGTGATTTTAAGGCTGGACGAGGTTTATCCGTGGGAGCATCCCCAATATCGCCATATGGAAGGAAATACGGCATCCCACCTTAAATCTATCACCACGGGACCCTCTCAGACTGTCATTATTCATGACGGAAAATTGTTGCTCGGACGGTGGCAGGGAATTTATTTTTGCGAATTCGACGGACCACGCAGACGCCAGTATCATGTGAAAATCATAAAAGGCTGATCTTGCAAAAAAACAGACCATGATGTTCTCCTGCTGGATGCATCATCGTCTGTTACAATCTCAGTCGCTTTCGCAAAGTACCGTAATGATAAGGCACCGTCATGAAGTGAATATACCCGGAAAAGCGCCCTACAGATTCATAGCCGAGGCGTGTGATTGCAGGTACGCTCATAGGTTTTTGCACAGCAGCTTTACATGTGCCAAAGCAGCGGGCCTGATTTCTTCAAATGTTAAACCATCCTGAATGTAAAAGGACACAAAGCCGTGCATAGACAAAAACAGACTTTGCGGTACTCGTGAACAATCTTCCTCTGAATGTCCCTGACCACTTAATTCCTGACGGATCATGGACGCGAATAATTCCACACAACGGTTTTGCTCCGTGCGACAGTAAGCGAACAGTTCTTCATCGTGCATCATGAACATAATTTCGTATTGATAAGGATTTTCCAAGCCAAAACGGATAAACTCCAGCATCAAGTACTCCAGTCTGTTCAGACCATCCTCTGGGGTGCCTGTTGCTCCTTGTAGTAGAATTCCGCGTAACGTATTAAAATCCTCAATTACAATGGCGTAGAACAGTTCAGCCTTCTCTTTAAAATGATAGTATAACGAACCATGACTGTAACCCAGATGCTGGCCAATGCTGCGCATTGAAATAGCACGGTAGCCCTTGGTAATAAACAAGTGCCTGGCCGCTTCCAGAATCCGCCCTCTTGACAACTCCTGTTCTACTGCTCTTCTAGCCATATTTTTTATTCCCCTTCAATAAAGTAAAGCTGCTCTCCCTCCGACACAAGCGATTGCCCCTGTGTCAAGTCTGTTATCCAGTTGCTGAAGGATTCCGCATCACCAGCCAGCGGCAGACAGGTTAAGGTAACTTTATCCGTAAACATGGTTTCTCCAGTACGGATGCTGCGATTTCGCAATTCATTTTCCACTTTGCCCAACCAGGTGTAATCCAATTCCACGAAAATTTCACGATGCAGCACACGCGTAATCGCATCCCCTGCCTCAATTGCTGCAACAGCACCGTCTGAATATGCACGAATCAGACCGCCTGCTCCCAGCAAAATCCCCCCAAAGTAACGGGTAACGACAATCGCCACATTTTTCAGCTTCTGGTTACGAATAACCTCCAAAATGGGCTTGCCCGCCGTACCGCTCGGTTCTCCGTCATCCGATTGCTTCTGGATTTCGTCTCGTTCCCCGATCATGTAAGCAGAACAATTATGGGTTGCGTTCCAATGCTCTTTTTTAATGCGCTCGATAAAAGCCGCCGCTTCTTCCTCGGTCTGAACAGGCTGGATGTGACCGATAAAACGGGATTTCCGGATCACAATTTCCTTGCTGCCGGAGCCGCGTACAGTTCGGTATTGTTCCAACATATCACAAATAACCTTCCTTACTTCATTTTACAAGAAAGCAGTCCCCCGCTTCTGGCAGCCGGTGAACTGCTTTCCTGTACTTTATTTGGTGCTATACACTATAACGCTCCTATCTGAAATCCTGTTTCAGTCAGGAGTTTACAGCTTCCTTATTCGGACAATCTCGCTTCAAGCTCAGCTTTTTGCTCTTCGAAGCCTGGTTTACCCAGCAGAGCAAACATGTTTTTCTTGTAAGCTTCTACGCCCGGTTGATCGAACGGATTCACACCCAACAGGTAGCCGCTGATGCCGCAAGCTTTTTCGAAGAAATAAGCCAGGTACCCGAAGGAGTAAGGGCTTAAGTCAGGAATGTTCACGATCAGATTCGGTACTTGTCCGTCTGTGTGAGCCAGCAATGTACCCTGGAATGCTTTTTTATTTACAAAGTCCACCGTTTTGCCTGCCAGGAAGTTCAGTCCATCCAGATCATCCTCATCTGCTTCGATGGTGATGTGGCTAGGTACATTTTCCACTTGGATAACCGTTTCGAAAATGTTACGGCTACCTTCCTGAATGAATTGTCCCATGGAGTGCAGGTCTGTCGAGAAGTCAACGGAAGCAGGGTAGATACCTTTGTAATCCTTGCCTTCGCTTTCGCCGTACAGTTGTTTCCACCACTCAGAAACGAAATGCAGGGACGGCTCATAGTTCACGAGAATTTCAATAGCTTTACCTTTGCGGTACAACGCGTTACGAACGGCTGCATATTGGTAAGCCTCGTTCTCAGCTACATTCGGATTGCTGTATTCCTTGGAAGCGTCTGCCGCCCCTTGGAGCATTTCCTCAATGTTAATGCCAGCTGTAGCAATCGGCAGCAAGCCTACTGCTGTCAGCACGGAGTAACGGCCACCTACATCATCAGGAATAATGAAGGATTCGTAGCCTTCCTCGTTAGCCAGTTTTTTCAGAGCGCCGCGTTCTTTATCTGTTGTTGCATAAATGCGTTTGCGCGCTTCTTCTTTACCGTATTTTTTCTCCAGAGCCGCACGGAATACGCGGAAAGCGATAGCTGGCTCTGTTGTTGTACCTGATTTGGAAATGACATTCACGGAGAAGTCTTTTCCTTCAATCAGTTCCAACAGATGATTCACATATGTAGAGCTGATGTTGTTGCCTGCAAAATAAACAGCAGGGCCTTTGCGCTTGTCTTTAGGCAGTGCATTATGGAAGGAATGCGACAGCATTTCAATCGCAGCGCGTGCGCCAAGGTAAGAACCGCCGATGCCGATTACGATCAACACTTCGGAATCACTTTGGATTTTAGCAGCAGCTTTTTGGATGCGTGCAAACTCTTCTTTATCATAATTGGTAGGCAAGTCAATCCAACCCAGGAAATCGGAACCCACACCGGTTTGGTTATGAAGCTGTTCATGAGCCAGCTTGATCGGTTCTGCAAAATAATCAATTTCGTGCTGCCCTATAAAGGAGAGCGCTTTGGTGTAATCGAAAATAACTTTTTTAGACATGTTTGGAACCTCCTGTTTTGTATTGCTAAGACCATGAATACGAACATAAGGACTTAGGAATAGGATACTTTAATTTGCAGGGCCTGACAAGCTTGCGTTACCTGTGCGTCCGGTGCCTTGCCAGACCCTAGTGTAGATAGGGTGGGATACCCATGCTACAATAAATAGAGATCAACCTATATTTAAGCAGTCAATTCAAGCCGAACTCGCATCTGCATCGGACGGCAACCTCCAACAAGAAAGGTGATTAGCTATGAAAAACATCGGATTTATCGGACTGGGCACCATGGGCGCCCCGATGGCATCCAATCTGTTGAAGCAGGGATATGGAGTCACGGTCTACAATCGCACTGCCTCACGCTGTGAGCCACTTGTAGAGCAAGGCGCGCGTACGGCTTCAACGCCCCGTGAAGCGGCTGAAGGTCAGCAACTGGTCATTACCATGGTCAGCGATGATCACTCGATCCGTGATATCTACTACGGCGAGCACGGCGTGTTTGCCGGTCTTACGTCTGGTGTAACCGTGATGGACAACAGCACCATTTCACCTGAGCTGGTCAAACAACTAGCCGCCGAAGCGGACAAACTGGGCTGTTCCTTCATTGATGCTCCGGTAACGGGCAGTAAGCCTGCTGCTGTGGACGGTACGCTCGTGTTCATGGTCGGCGGTGACGCGGAGGCCATTGCCGCACAGTCGGACGTTTTTGATACGCTGGGCAAAAAAGTGCTCCACATGGGACCGAATGGCAGCGGGGCCGTAGCCAAGCTCGCACATAACACGATGGTCGGTATTAACAATCTCGCTCTGGCTGAGGGCTTTGCCATCGCCGCCAAATCCGGTATTCCGGCGGACAGCTTCCTGGAGCTGGTACAGCTCGGATCGGCAGGCAGCAAGGCTGCTGACCTGAAAGGACGCAAAATCATCGAGCATGATTTCAGCAACCAGTTCTCACTTGCCTTGATGCTCAAAGACTTGAAGCTCGCTGCCTCGCTGACGGATAGCCTGTCCATTCCGACGCCTATGCTCTCCATTGCCAAGAGCCTGTTTCAAGCCGGGCAAACGCAAGGCTACGGCGACGAGGACTTGTCCGCTGTGGTGAAGACCTATGAAACGTGGATCGGCCGCACTATTGGCGGCAAGCCACTCGAATAGGCCGCATCCTTCTTTTTAAACCACGTTGCTGTGCTTTTGCATATATCGCATAGCTTAGGGTAAGCCCACTTGACTTAAAGTCGAGTGGTGCTTGCCCTTTTTCGCTACTTATTCCGGGTAAGAACAGCAGTAATCCGTTACGCTTCGTACTTCCAACTTGAATGATGATTGTGCAGGCACGTGAAATGTTGCTGTTCCCTGAATTTCCAGCCATTCCTCAGCACCTGGAAGCAGCACTTTCAAATCCCCTGCCAAAATCTCCATGATCTCACGGGAATCCGTGCCGAATTCATACGTTCCCGGCAGCATAATTCCCAATGTTACCTTACTGCCGTCACCCAAAATGACCGTACGGCTTGTAACCTGACCGTCGTAATATATATTTGCTTTTTTAACTACGCTGACTCCATCAAACTGTGTCATTCGTTATCCCCTCATCTGCTCATCAATGGTTGAATGAAATTTATGCATCATCATAACATAGTTTTAATCCAAGCCTCAGTATAAAAATACACAAGGCTACAAAATTCCTCAATGTATTAAACAAACAGCCGTAAGCCTTACTCAGGTTACGACTGTCTGTTTAATAGGTTGTTTTATTTCAACAAAGCTTTTACACGATTAACAACGTTCTCTACCGTAAAGCCATATTCCTTAATGACGCGGTCGCCAGGTGCGGATGCGCCAAATGTGCTGATACCGAGAATGTCGCCTTGGTCGCCGACATATTTTTCCCAGCCCAGTGGATAAGCCATTTCTACAGCCAAACGAGCTTTTACTTCAGGCAGCAGAACGGAATCTTTATATGCTTTGTCTTGTTTTTCGAACAGATCCCAGCTTGGGAAGCTGATAACACGTACTTGGATACCTTGTTCCGCAAGTGCTTCCTGAGCTTTAACAGCCAGTTGTACTTCGGAACCCGTAGCCAGAATTTGAGCAACCGGCTTGCCGTCTGTCGCATCTGCAACGACATAAGCACCGCGTTTGATACCTTCGCGTGCATGTTCAGCAGTAGCAGCCAGGATTGGCAGGTTTTGACGAGTCAATACCAGAGCAACCGGGTTTTTCTTGTTTTCCAGCGTGTAAGCCCAAGCAGCGGAAGTTTCATTACCATCCGCCGGACGAATAACCGTCAGGTTCGGGATAATACGCAGGGAAGCCAATTGTTCGATCGGCTCATGAGTCGGGCCATCTTCACCAACAGCAATACTGTCGTGAGTCAGAACGTAAGTTACAGGCAATCCCATCAGAGCTGCCAGACGAACGGCCGGACGCAGGTAATCCGTAAACACGAAGAATGTACCGCCGAATACTTTTACCCCTTGGTGCAATGTCATACCATTCATCGCAGCAGCCATACCGAACTCGCGGATACCGAAATAGATGTTACGGCCGGCATAGTCTTCTGGCGTAAAGTTCGTCAGGTTGTTCAAGTGTGTCATCGTGGAGCTTTCCAGATCGGCAGATCCGCCAGTCAGGAACGGTACGTTTGGAGCCAATCCGTTCAGTGCATTACCAGAAGCCACGCGAGTCGAAACTGCTTTGTCTTCAGTTGTGTACTTCGGAAGGTCACGGTCCCATCCTTCTGGAAGGTCGCCGTTTACGGCTGTTTCGAACTGAGCTGCCAGGTCAGGGTGAGCCGCTTTGTATTTCGCGAACTGCTCATCCCATGCTTTGTTCGCTGCGATGCCGCGCTCTTTTACTTTCGCAAAATGCTCGCGAACCTCTTGCGGTACGTGGAAGTCCTCTTCGTATACCCATTTGTAAAATTCTTTAGTCAGCTTGGCTTCGTCTGCACCCAGTGGGGAACCGTGAGTACCGCCATGTCCGCCTTTACCTTGTTTGTTCGGGCTTCCGTAGCCGATGACTGTTTTCACTTCAATCAACGTAGGACGTGTGGAGTCCCCTTGTGCTTCCTCAATCGCTTTTTGGATCGCTGGAAGATCGTTACCATTCTCTACGCGCAGTACTTGCCAGTTGTAAGCTTCAAAGCGTTTTGCAACACTTTCGGAAGAAGACAGGTTCAGCTTGCCGTCCAGTGTAATATCGTTGGAATCAAACAATACGATCAGCTTGCCCAATTGCAGACGCCCAGCCAGCGAAGCCGCTTCGTGAGACAGGCCTTCCATCAGATCGCCGTCGCCGCAGATTGCATATGTGAAGTGATCCACAACTTTGAATTGATCTTTATTATAGGTTGCGCCCAGTTGAGCTTCAGCCATTGCCATACCTACGGCCATAGCTACGCCTTG
Organism: Paenibacillus sp. 23TSA30-6; assembly: GCF_014858585.1. Lineage (NCBI taxonomy): Bacteria > Bacillati > Bacillota > Bacilli > Caryophanales > Paenibacillaceae > Paenibacillus > Paenibacillus sp. 23TSA30-6. The sequence goes on from NZ_SLTL01000009.1 coordinate 215,534, forward strand.
TCCCAGAGGTCCGGTTGTAGCGTCTACACCAGCAGTGTGTCCAAACTCAGGATGACCTGGTGTAAGGCTGCCCCATTGACGGAATTGTTTCAGTTCTTCCATAGGCAGATCATAGCCGCTCAGGTGAAGCAGGCTGTACAGCAGCATGGAGCCGTGTCCTGCGGACAGTACAAAACGGTCACGGTTAATCCATGTAGGGTGATTCGGGTTATGATTCATCGTTTTAGCAAAAAGTTGGTAGCCCATCGGCGCGGAACCCATCGGCATGCCGGGATGTCCCGAGTTTGCTTTCTCGATAGCATCGATTGCCAACGTACGGATTGTCGTAATGGACAAATTGTCGAGCGTGGAGTTTTCATCCTTTTGAATCGCTTGATTCTGGTCAGTCATAGTTAGCCTCCTCATATTGTAAAAAGTATGCCAATTGCATTTGGTCATGCTCTTCAATACCGCCGTCCGATATAGTAACGACGCCCATTGAAGTGAGTGAATCTGCTTGAATGTTTCAATATGACTTATACATCCTTAAATATTGTACCATTTGCCGTGCAGGTTTGCCAGATCGTTTATAAAGATGGTTGTCGAAATGTCGTACCGAGTCCTCATATAAATATACCCGTAAAGTATTAACCTCATGTGAACTACCCTCCACTTACGCTAAGGCTTAGAGGTGAGGGCTTCTAAGGTAATCGTACCTAACGGTACGAAATTTACTTAGCTATCAAGCCTGAACCATGCTCTATTGTGGGCTACAATTGTTCTAACAGCCGCAATCCTTCGTTTCTGATATTAATAGAAGCGTTCCCATCCCTATCTGACACAAAACCACATTCACAGTGGAATATACGTTCAGAAAGGGATAGAGATTCCTTTACTTTACCGCAACACGAGCAAGTCTTAGACGATGGAAACCACTTGTCTAATTTTATCAGTTTTTTTCCTTGCTCCTCTAACTTGTATTGGAGTAATGTCGTGAACATTCCCCAAGCATTGTCAGCAACGCTTTTGCCAAAATTCAGGGCTTGCGACATTCCTTTCATATTGAGGTCTTCAATGACCACGCCATCATACCGTTTGGCCAATTTGTGTGATTCCTTATGTAGAAAGTCTTTTCGTTGGTTGGTGATTTTTTCATGAATCTTTGCTACTACCATCCTTTGCTTGTTCCAGCGAGAAGAACCTTTCACACGTCTGGATAAGGTACGTTGTGCTTTCACTAAACGATCTAACATTTGACGGTAGAAACGAGGATAATTGGCTTTCTCATCCTCACTACCGACATATAGTTCAGCCATTGTAAAGTCTAACCCAACAACGGTTTCGACTTGTTTTTGAATACGTTCCGTCTCATATTCAGTGAGAATAGACACGTAGTATTTCCCAGTGGATGTCATCGAGACCGTACATGACTTCATGATATGTTCAGCAGGGATTTCTCTATGTTGTTTTACTTTCACCCGTTTGAGCTTTGGTAATTTGATATAGCCATTCATAAGCATAATGTTTCCGTTCACAACATGGGTTGTGTATGATTTTCTTGCCTTCTTACTCTTGAATGCAGGGAAATTAGTCGTTCCACTATAGAAATTTCTGTAAGCAGTCTGCAAGTTTAATTGGGCATTAGCCAATGCCAAAGAATCGACTTCTTTCAGCCACACAAACTCATCTTTATACTTAGCAGGGGTAGGGAACTTTCGCTTTTTCAAGGCTTCTTTATCGTCCTTGAATTGTTCGTATACTTCCTTGCGTTCAGCTAACATTTTGTTATACACAAAACGAACACAACCAAAAGTTTTACGCATAAGGTGGGCTTGTTCCTCTGTTGGATACAAACGGAACTTATATGCTTTATTATATTTAGCCATATATTCTCACCTCACTTTTGACCTTGATTTTCTATATACTTCTTTATTACCTCAACAGGCGAGCCACCTGTTGTAAGTAAGCAAAAACTTCTTGACCAAAACATTTCTTTCCAAAGCTTTTTTCTGACTTGCGGAAAATCTCTTTTGATGAGTCGAGAACTTGCACTCTTATACGCATTTATGAACTTTGTCATTTCAGTGTTCGGATGTGCTTTGAACAGAACGTGAACATGGTTATTGTCATGATTCCATTCTATTAGAGTTATGTTGTAACCCTCCGCAAGTCGCACAAACATGTCTTTTGCATAATCGGATATTTCATCATCAAATACATTTCTTCTATATTTCACGACAAGTACGAGATGATAATACAATAAGAATACTGAATGATTATTACTATCTAATTTCATTGATATACCAATCCTTATACTCGATACGACTGATTATAAACCTATCCAAATAATAAGCAAACCTTTTTGGCTACGCCAAACTGAAACTCATCTCCACCTTACCGTTGGAACTAATGTTCCTTAACACGCTTGAAGATGGAGACTTAATTTAGAAAATCGTTTAAAAATCATAAAATCGCGAAAAATAATGCATTTTGTCCGGTTTTGACACCCGCAGTCTGTAGAAAAAAGCAAAAGGGGCTGTCCCAAAAGTAGATTTCGACGTTAGAGACAACCCTTCTCATTCTAAAAAACCACAAAAGTCAGCAAAGCAGCGATTCTCCCGTTATTGGAGAATCGCTGCTTTGCGTTTTTGGTCCACTGCGGCTTGCTTCAGCACATTATGGGCAAGTGAAAGCCAGCCGACCTCAAGCGTCACCTTCTCCATGCCGCGAAGCAGAAACCGCCGGAAACCCCGGTTGTTTTTCAGTTGTCCAAATACGCTTTCCGGTTCCGTCATTCGGCGCACGGCCAAGGTGTACCCTTCTTCACTTCGAAGGATTTCCCGAGCTTGGTTCTGGTATCTTAGCCGTTCCACACTGACGACTACTTCCCGATTTCCTTCCGCCTTCGTACAACGGTCCTTCAGGAGGCAGCCGTCACAAGAGTTGCTTCGGTAATGACGTTTGCGAATCTCGTATCCACTCTTTAAGGTTTCCTTTCTTTCTCTGCGGAAATGCAGTGTTTGTCCAGCCTTGCAGGTCCATGTATCCTCTGCCTCGTTGTATGTCCAGTTCTCTATCTTTCCGATATCCGCTTTCCACGCCTTGCTCTTCTCTTTATGGTAGCTGCCGTATTTAACGACAGCCTGGATCTTTTCCTTTTCCAGGTAGGCGTAGTTTTCTTCACTGCCGTAACCTGCGTCTGCAATGACGGTCTGTGGAAATCCCCCCAGTAGTTTCTGAGCTTTTTCCATATGCGGCTGCAAACAGCGAGTATCCGTCGGTCGTTGGTGAACACTGTAGGCTAAAATGAACTGGTTTTCGGTTCCGACCTGCACATTATATCCGGGTTTCAGTTGACCGTTTCGCATGTGGTCTTCCTTCATCCGCATGAAGGTCGCGTCCGGGTCGGTCTTGCTGAAGCTGTTTCGGTCCCCAAGCAGGGTTTTGTATTGCTCATACTTCAGCAGCCTTGGCAGCAAATCCTTGCGAAGCTTCCGAACGGCTTTCTTCAGCGTTTTGTCCTTGGGCTTGTCCAGAAGTTGCGACTCCAGCGCTTGGGTCATGTGTTCGAGTTTCTCACTACTCATCTCTAACGATTCGCCGAGTTCGACAAGATCTTTACCTTGGTGCTCGCACTCTTCCTGGTGCTCTGCGGCTTCGATGCTGGCAAACAGCACGTGTACATTCTCTTGCAACTTGGCCTTGTGTTTAGTCACGGCCTTGCCCCAAACAAATGTGTAGCGATTGGCATTGGCCTCGATCTTGGTACCATCTACGAAGTAATGCTCCAGGGAGACGTATTCTTCTTCCGCCAGAAATTGAAGCACGGCGGTGAATACCGTTTCAAGAACGTCCTTCATCCGCTGAGAACGGAAACGATTAAGGGTACGGAAGTCCGGGCGTTGCCGTCCGGCCAACCACATGAAGGGGATATTCTCCCGAAGCGCTTTAGCGATTTGCCGGGAGGAGTAAATGCGCTGTGTATAAGCGTAGATGATGACTTTTGTCAGCATTTTAGGATGGTAGCTGTTGCGGCCACCGCCGGGATAGGCGGCGTCAAAGATGGTGTCGTCCAGTCGATTCACGGCTGCATTAACGACACGAACGAGGTGATTAGGAGGAATATCTTCTTCTAAATCCATTGGCAAGCAAAGTTGGTC
>NZ_SLTL01000090.1:0-1150 GCF_014858585.1 Paenibacillus sp. 23TSA30-6
CTAGTACCTTGGCCGAATCAAATTTCAGGATAGAGGTGCTTTAATTTCCCTCTCGCTTGCTCAGTTGTAAATTGCCAATCGACCGATTTCTGTGCCTGGTTACGTTCGACTTCCCATGCCGTGACCTCACGCTGCAATTCTTCCATCGAGGCGATTCGTCGGCTCAGACACTGGATGGTCAGAGCGCTCAGTTCAATTTCAGCCATGTTGAGCCAACTTCCATGTTTAGGGGTGTAATGAATTTCTAATCGTTTCGCAAGGGACAACGCCTGCTCTGGCGCAAACGTTTCATACAAGGACGAAATCGTATGCGTGTTCAAGTTATCCATGACGAGCCGAACCCGCTGCGCCCTTGGATAATGGACTTCTAGTAGCTCTTGAACTTGTAGCGACCAATCGACTTTGGTTCGTCTCTCGCTGGCTTGGACATGACGCCATCCGGCCAGAGGTTCTGTGAACATAAACAGGCTACAACTTCCTTTGCGCACATACTCGTAATCCTCGCGGCGTACTTGTCCCGGCTTCATTTGTTGCGCAGGTCGGGAATGATCCAACAGTTGCACCGGCTGTTCATCCATACAGATCAGCGGGATTTCAGGATCATAGGGAAGAGCGTAGGTTTCCAAGATGTCTTCCATCCGAGCGACGAACTCACTGCTGGATTTGGCGGGAATGCACCATTGTTTTTTCAGATGAGGCTTAAGTTTTGTTTTTTTAACGTCGTCCGAATCGTTTCCCGTCCTACCGATTCCAGAATATTCAGTTCGATCACCCGGCGAGTGAGCAGACGAACGGTCCAGCGAGCATACCCCTCAGGCGGCTCAGAACAGGCTAACGCAATGATTCGGGCTTCCACTTCACCGGTCACCTGCGAAGGACGTGCCGGTTCGGCTCGCTTGCGGTAGCTCAGCGTCTCATGAAGGCCGCGGGTACAGTAATCCTTCACCGTGTGATATACGGTGACCTCACTGACACCTATCCGCTGGGCAATTTCAGCTTGAGTCGGAATTGCTCCTTGACTTTCGTCTGCCAGAAGAAGTACGAGACAACGATTGCGAATGCCTTTGGACGTAGAGTCGGCATGAAGGATGTTTTCAATGGTTTCGCGTTCCTTCCACTGGAGTTGTACCTCGTATTTTTTGTTCATCTG
>NZ_SLTL01000091.1:0-1127 GCF_014858585.1 Paenibacillus sp. 23TSA30-6
TCTCTATAGCCCCACGCCGTATTTACGTAATGACGCTGCTCGATCATCACGCCTTTGGCGTTCCCCGTCGTTCCCGATGTGTAAATGACGTAAGCCAAAGCCTCAGGATCATGGACAGGCGTGTAGATGGGCGCTTGCTGATGGGAATGGTTCCCTTGTGAAGCTTGTTGAAGTAATCCTGGCAAGTCCAGCGCTTCACCTGCAAAATCCACATCCGCCAGTAGTTCAGTCAGGGAAGACTGCGTGAGCATAATAGTAGCCCCGCTGTCCTGAAGCATGTAAGCAATTCTCTCCTTCGGGTAGGTCGGATCGACAGGTACGTAGGCCGCTCCCGCCTTCATAATCCCTAACACAGCGATAATCATGTCTGCTGAACGCTCAAGCATCACGGCGACGAGATGTTCGCGTTGGACCCCACGGCTTTGTAAAGCTTGAGCAAGCAGATTGGCCTTCTCATTCAGCTCATGATAGGTCAGTGCGGTATCTTCGTAGATGACAGCCGTCTGTTCCGGGATACGTTCTGCCTGCGCTTCGAATATTCCATGAAACGTTCCGGCAGGATAGTCGGCAATTGGTCCGCTCCATACGCGGGTGAGCTCCGCCTCTTCTGTAGCGGTCAACAGACGAATGTCCCGCAGCAGGATTTCTGGTGTACGTGCAATCTGAACGAGTGTATGCTCCAAATGCCCGGCTAACCGTGTCATCGCTTCATCGCTGTAGACATAGTTGTTGTAGGACAGCATAAAGCTCAGCGCTTTTCCGTCCTCCACTTCGATGTTGAAGGGGTAAGGAGTTTCTTCGGACAGCTGGGCGTCCTCCACGACGAATCCAAGCCGTTCCTTCAGATCAGGCCGGCCAACCATATCCTCCAGCGGGTAATTTTCAAATACAACAAAATGATCCATGAGTTGCTGCTTGAGCGCTGACTGGGACTGGATTTCAGCGAGTGAAAAATAGTCATGTGCCCGGGATTGAACCGCGCTGCGCTGCACTTCACGAAGCAGACCTGAGAATGGCTGATCTGCATCCAATTTGATTCGTATCGGTATGGTGTTAATGAAAAGTCCCAACATCTGTTCCACACCTTCAAGCTCCGGTGGTCGACCGGAAACAACGGTGCCGAAGAC
>NZ_SLTL01000092.1:0-1091 GCF_014858585.1 Paenibacillus sp. 23TSA30-6
AACGGTTGCTGATTGATTCGCTTCATAAATTGACTGACATGAAGTTTAATCTTATAGAATTTTTCAAAAAAGACGTTGTTCACTACATCGGCTTTGAGCCACAACCACAGCCCTTCAACTGGATTGAGGTTTGGACTGTAAGGCGGCAGAAAAACCAATTGCAGACGCGAGTGTTCCTCCAAAAAAGGCTGTAACTCTATGGCATGATGAATCCGGCTGTTATCCAGAATTAAAGCGATTTTTCCATTCGGATATGCAGTGAGAAGATCCTGGAGAAATCGAATAAAGGCTTCTGTGTCGGCCTTTTCTTCTTCCCGGTGATGCACCTGACCGGTTTCATAGTTAATGGCTCCAAACAATTTGGCTCCTTCGTGTTTACCGTACGTAGGCACTTTGCGTTGTCGGCCGCGCGGGAACCAATTGTACTGCAACGCTTGATAAGAGCGAATCATCGACTCGTCTTCAAAGAGCAAGTGATTGATCTTTTCGGCTTCCACTTGCCTCTTGAGCTCAGCAAAAGTGTGCTTTTTAAAAAAGGCTTGGGCGTCTTCATCGGCTTTAGCTAGCGTATAGGTGGCTTTGGTAAAACTGAAGTTCATCCGCTTCAGCATCGCACTAATCCCACGCACGCTCATGGTGACGCCGAACTCCTGCTTGATCCACTCCGCCACTAGCGGAAGTGTCCAGGTATACCGAGCTTCAAAACCTACATCGGCTGGTTGATGCTGCTCCAGCATCGCGGCTAACTGACGACGCTGCTCCTCCGTGAGTTTTGTCGGTTGTCCAGGAGAGTGATCCATTTTAAGACCGGACAGGCCCTGTTTCTGGTAGGTGTGCCAATAGAGGCTAATGGTTTGACGTGCACGTCCGAGTATATCACCGATCTCTTCCAGTGTATGGCCTTCCAGACGAAGTCGGACCGCCAGATACCTTTCGTAGAGTCGTTTGTCTGATACCTTTTTCATCGCTGTATTCAAATACTCGATTTCTTCATTGTTCATCTTCATCGCCGCCTTGTGGTGAGTTACCCTTTATTACCCGATTTGGCGGTTGAAGTGAATTTGGTAGCTTATTAATTGCGTTCTATATAG
>NZ_SLTL01000093.1:0-1011 GCF_014858585.1 Paenibacillus sp. 23TSA30-6
CTCCCTCAATATGATTTAGTTTTCTCACTCAGGCTCATGAATTCGCAGGATTTCACCCTTAGCTAAGTGTGAGGTAAGAAGGAAACAGAGAAGGCGGTGGCTTGGAACAACTGTATGGGCATGCAAGAATAAAGGTGAGAGTATATCACCCAATTTGTTCCATATCCTGCACGTCTCCATGTCGCCCCTAGCGATTTTCACTCCCATGTCTCAACGGGTCTCATGCCCTTTCATTCCTTCGTCACATCTAACTAAGGGGTGGAGGTCGGTTTTTCTAACGGAACGGGTCCGAGCCCTTTTGCATAATGCCTCCCGATACTCCGTGCTTCTTGTCCATCCTGCGAATGCATCAACTGGCGAAAAATAACCTGTTTAAGCGGATTGCGGAAATACTTTAGCCGAACTGTAAGCTTCGCTGCTCTTAGCCAGGCCAACAAGCATTCGGGCCACTTTACCACATAATTTCATAATGGATTTCATTTTCTTGAGCTTTTTCACGTCTACATTGTAGTGGTGCAGGGCTCTAACATCCGGATTGGTCATGACCATACACATTGTCATGAGGTAGATAAAGCGCCTTAGTCGCGGTCGACCGCGCTTACTTAGCACCATTTTCCCACGCCATTTCCCGGAACTAGCCTCAGCCAGATTTAGACCCGCATGACGAAGCAAGGCATTTCCGTGTGCATAACCACTAAGATCACCAGCTTCTCCTAACACACCGGCTAGACTGGTTACATTTACACCCCGAATGGTGAGTAACTTTTGGGCATAGGGAATGCGTTCTAATACGAGATGTACTTCATGTGCAATCTGCTCAAGCTGGCGCTGAGCCAAATCATATTCTTCGAGAAGTTGATCCAAGTGAATCTTGTAGGCGTGTAGCGCCTTTGTTGCACCTACGCTGCGTTTAGCAAATGTAATAAGCTGCTCAGCCCGCTGCAAACCCGCATGACGCTTCACATATTGCTTCCAGCCGGCAATGACTTGCTCTGTCGTTAATCGGCTAAT
>NZ_SLTL01000094.1:0-943 GCF_014858585.1 Paenibacillus sp. 23TSA30-6
TTTTTATGTTGATTTTGTTTAAGACGACACCGCGTTAATGTTGTATAATATAGGTAACTATTGTATAGAACGGACGGTGTTCGTATGCTGCGATCTCATCGAGACAAACAACAATCCTTTGAATTCGTTTCCCTGGAAGAACTGGTACCGCAAGATCATTTGCTTCGCAAAGTTGATAAATATATAGACTTCTCCTTTATTCATGAGAAGGTAAGCCCGCTGTATTGTGCGAACAACGGGCGTCCTGCCATCGATCCTACCGTGTTGTTTAAAATGATCTTTCTCGGTTATTTCTATGGCATTCGCTCAGAACGGCAACTTGAGCGAGAAATTCAGACGAACTTGGCTTATCGCTGGTTTTTGGGGCTGGGTTTAACCGATAAAGTTCCAGACCATACGACCATTAGCTGGAATCGCCGGACCCGTTTTAAGGACACCACGATCTTTCAGGATATTTTCGATGAAATTGTCCTGCAGGCGATCTCACACCGGATGGTGGGCGGACGCGTTCTGGTGACCGATTCGACGCACGTGAAAGCGAATGCGAACAAACACCAGTACACCAAAGAACAGGTACTGCAGAATACCAAGGACTACATGGACGAGCTCAATGCAGCGGTGACGGAAGACCGGAGAAACCATGGAAAAAAAGCGCTAAAATCCCGAGAGGAAGTGAACGAAGAAAAAGAGGTTAAAGTGAGCAAAACCGATCCCGATAGTGGCTATATGATTCGTGACGGCAAACCTGAAGGCTTTTTTTACCTGGACCACCGTACGGTGGATACCAAATACAATGTGATTACCGACGTGCACGTGACGCCGGGGAATGTACATGATTCCGTTCCTTATTTGTCGCGTTTGGACCGCCAGAGAGAGCGTTTTGGTTTCCAGGTGGAAGCCGTCGCCCTGGATTCGGGTTATTTGACAACGCCGATTTGCCGTG
>NZ_SLTL01000095.1:0-859 GCF_014858585.1 Paenibacillus sp. 23TSA30-6
AAAATCCAGAGCAAAACAGGTTATCAGACGAAGCGCCTGGACTTTGATTTGGGCGCGGGTCTGACGGCTGGAATTCAGCAAATCGCCAAGCGTTATCAGGTGACGATGAATACGCTGATGCAGACGGTGTGGGGCATGTTGCTTCAAAAATATAACGGTACGGATGATGTGGTGTTCGGCAGTGTCGTATCCGGACGTCCGGCAGAGATTCCAAATGTGGAGCATATCATCGGTCTGTTTATTAACACGATTCCTGTACGCATTCACAGTCATAAGGACAGTCTGTTCTCGGACGTGATGAAGCAGAATCAGGAGCAATCCATCGCTTCCCAAGCCTATGATACGTACCCGCTGTATGAAATTCAGGGGCTGTCGGAGCTGAAGCAGGATTTGATCAACCATATCCTTATTTTTGAGAATTACCCGATGGAGGAACAAATCGAGCAGTTGGGTGAGGGGGAAGCATCCAGCTTCCGCATTACGGGAGTGGAGTCCGTCGAGCAGACGAACTATGACTTTAACCTGGTGGTATTGCCGGGGAACACGATGCACATGAGCTTAGTCTACAATGCGCTGGCATTTGAACGCGAAAGTGTGGAGCAAATTCAGGGTCATCTGGTGGAACTGTTGAAACAGGTGGTGGCTAGCCCGGATATTTCGGTACGTGAGCTGGATGTATTGAGTGAGCCAGAACGGGAGCAAATCCTGCGCGTATGGGGAAATACGGCAACGGACTATCCAAGCGAGCAGACGATTTACGGCTTGTTCGAGGCGCAAGCGGCGCAGACCCCGGAGCAGGCAGCATTGTTCTGCGAGGGAGAGCAACTGAGCTACCGCGAGCTGAACGAACGCGCCAACC
>NZ_SLTL01000096.1:0-824 GCF_014858585.1 Paenibacillus sp. 23TSA30-6
TAGACGATCCTCCGGAACGGTCCCCTTGGTATCTTTTCTGATCGCTTCAATTTCTTCATTGTTGATAGGAACTTGGACATTGGGATCATTCTTAATTTCCTGCTCCGACTGATACCATCTGATTGGGCTCGTTATATCACTCATATTGAGTATGTTCTTTTTATCTACAGCAATATAACAAATTCCAGATTTATCAGGTAAATAACGGTAACTGGTCGCTCGGTATTCGACCCTTCCATTTAACGCAGGACAGCGGAAACTCTCAAGTTGTTGCTTCAATTTGCTCCAGGACATGTATCCTCCTATGTTCTCAATGCCTACTACCAGCATTAGCGGCTGTCAGGCTTTTCTTTTGAAAAATGGGACATTTATGGATTAAAAAAGATAGTTTTCATTCAGTATAAACTGTTTTCTGCAGAGCCTAGGCTACAAAATCCTGTCTTAATATTCACCTTATAAGCACCTATCAATTACCGCTCTGTATCAACCTGCTTTTTCACCACATTTTCTAATTATATTCATTATTATGAGTCCAATAGACCTAGTTTTATTGGTTTTTTTCACTATTTGTAGTATAAAAGAAGTATCTATCTGGTTCAATTAACCACTTTTTGTAGAATTAGATTGCCGGAGGAATGGAAACAATGTCACATTCACTAGAATTAATTGATAAAAAAAATGGCTTCTTCGCTAAAGTGAATGTTAGATGTCTGTTTAATAGAGAAAGTGTCCATACTGTCTAGTAATAATAGGAAGAGGACGGGATGGAACATGTGGACCCCATTAAGCAAAAAGGATAATCTAATGAATGATGTGTTCAAGTT
>NZ_SLTL01000097.1:0-822 GCF_014858585.1 Paenibacillus sp. 23TSA30-6
CAGCAGCTGCGACTCGATCTCGCCCGTCTCAATCCGGTAGCCCCGGATTTTCGCCTGGTTGTCGATCCGGCCGATGAAGTCCACGTTGCCGTCTTCCATCCACCGCGCCAAGTCTCCCGTGCGGTACAGCCGCTCGCCCGCGGCGAACGGGCTGTCTACGAACTTCTCTTCCGTCAGCTCCGGACGGTTCAAGTACCCGCGCGCCACTCCGACTCCGCCGATGACCAGCTCGCCCAGCACCCCGACCGGCACCGGGTTCAGATGCGCGTCCACGATGTAGAATTTCGCATTCAGCCACGCTTTGCCGATCGGCACATGGCCTGTCTGCGGCAGCTTCGTCAGCTGCTCGTCGTAGAAGCTTGAGTCGATCGCCGCTTCCGTCACGCCGTATGCGTTGATGATCCGGAACAACGAGCCGAAGCGTTCCTGCAAGGTCCGGTAATCCGCCACGCTGCAGCTGTCCGAGCTCGTGATCAACAGCTCCACCCGGCTCATGTCCAGTTGCTGCTCGTGCACGTAATCCAGGAACGGCACGATCAGCGCCGGCGTCGATTCGAAGATGGTGACCCGCTCCCGCTCAATCCAGTAGTGCAGACGAGACGGATCGATCCGGTCGTCCTTCGGCACAATCACCATCGTGCCTCCGTTGTACAGCGTCCGCGCGATATCTCCCACGAACACGTCGAACGAGAAGCTTGCGAGCTGCAGCAGCCGCACCGGGAACTGATCCAACCGGTATTCCCGCCGGTAGCCCGCCGCCGTGTTCACCAGGCTGCGGTGCTCGATCATCACGCCCTTCGGCTTGCCCGTCGTTCCCGACGT
>NZ_SLTL01000098.1:0-818 GCF_014858585.1 Paenibacillus sp. 23TSA30-6
GTATCGGAAGGTGCGGCTGGATCACCTCCTTTCTATGGAGAATCGTTTCCTGCAACGGAAACATTCAAATATGAAGCATAAGCTTCAAAACTCAGGTTTAGGCCTGTTACTCACTCGTTGCTCAGTTTTGAGAGCTCAAACTCTCAAACGTTTGGTGGCGATAGCGGAGGGGTTCCACACGTACCCATCCCGAACACGACCGTTAAGCCCTCCAGCGCCGATGGTACTTGGACCGCAGGGTCCTGGGAGAGTAGGACGTCGCCAAGCGCAACCACTAAAGAAGAACTTCTTTGGTGGTTTATTATGGGCCCTTAGCTCAGCTGGTTAGAGCGCACCCCTGATAAGGGTGAGGTCGGTGGTTCGAGTCCACTAGGGCCCACCATATAACTTTATATCACCTTTTGGGGCCATAGCTCAGCTGGGAGAGCGCCTGCCTTGCAAGCAGGAGGTCAGCGGTTCGATCCCGCTTGGCTCCACCAATTACAACTTCATCAAAAAAACTGCATGATGATCATCCACTCTTCAGAGTTGGGCTGATAATCACACAGGTTACTGTTTCCTTGAATCAGTATTGCACCTTGAAAACTGGATACCGAAACGAAATTGCGTTTTAGAATATTCCTTTAAGCTGATCTTGTGTAAACAAGTGAAATAAAGGTAGCAGGTAAGGAAAGATCTTTTGCCTTTGGCAAACATCATTCTTTATCGAACATTGATATTTTCTTTCTTTGAAAGAAAAATCTAGGTTAAGCTACAAAGAGCACACGGAGGATGCCTAGGCGCCAGGAGCCGACGAAGGACGTGGCGAACAACGATAA
>NZ_SLTL01000099.1:0-776 GCF_014858585.1 Paenibacillus sp. 23TSA30-6
ACGTAGTACGCCACCATTTGTTTTTGGCCTGTTTCATCCGCACGGGCCATGACTACGGCTTCTCGTACAGACTCCACTTTCAACAGCTGCGATTCGACCTCGCCCAGCTCAATCCGGTAGCCCCGGATTTTCACCTGGTGATCGATTCGGCCCAGATATTCAATATTTCCATCCAGCATCCATTTCGCCAAATCTCCGGTGCGGTACATGCGCTCATAGCCCGCTTCACCACCCGCAAACGGATCGCTGACAAATTTCTCCGCCGTTAATTCTGGACGGTTCAGATAGCCACGTGCTACCCCTACACCGCTGATGCACAGTTCGCCGGCAACCCCAATCGGCTGCAACTGCACCGTGCCTTCCTTGACGATGTACAGACGGATGTTCTGAATCGGTTTCCCGATCGGAATGACCGAATACTCTTCATTCGGCTCGCAATCGAAGTACGAGACATCCACCGTCGCTTCCGTCGGTCCGTACAGGTTGATCAACTTCGCTCCGACGATACCCGACACGAGGCGTTGGAAACGTGCCACATGCTGTGGTGGCAACGCTTCGCCACTGGCAAATACATGGCGCAGCGTTCCCAGCTTCGCTTTCACCACTTCCAACGGCTGCTGCTCCACATACTCCAGGAATGTATGCAGCATCGCAGGTACAAAGTGCATCGTGCTTACGCCATCGCGGGCAATCGTTTCGATGATGTCCTCCGGATTCTTTTCCCCGCCAACCGACAGCAGACTCACCTTCGAGCCGACCACCGACCACCAGAACAG